>NZ_JBNFNU010000116.1:0-11158 GCF_057364445.1 Xanthobacter sp. BG11Y11_SDJG | reverse complement strand
CCCTCACCCTGCCCTCTCCCGCAAGGGGGAGAGGGCGCCCGGGCGGCGGGGCCGCCGGGCAACACGCAACCACACAGGAGCCGCGCCGGATGCGCCTCATCAATGTCAGGCCGGACCGGGGGAACGGGCGCTGGTGCTCGCCATGCTGCCGTTCGCGCTGGTGATCCTCGCTTACGTGCTGGGCTCGGCCGAGCGCCTCGCGCTGAACCCGGACGACAAGCTGCTGCCGAGCTTCGGCACCATCGGCGATGCCATCGTGAAGATGGCCTTCACCGCCGACAACCGCACCGGCGACTATCTCCTGTGGTCGGACACCGCGGCGAGCCTCTGGCGGCTGTTCGCCGCGCTCGCCATCTCCACCGGCGTCGCCCTCGTGGTGGGCGTGCTGATCGGCATGCTGCCCACGGTGCGGGCCTTCCTCGCGCCGTTCGTGGGCATGGTCTCCATGGTGCCGCCGCTGGCGCTGCTGCCGATCCTGTTCATCGTCATGGGGCTCGGCGAGGAATCGAAGATCGCGCTGATCGCCATCGGCATCACCCCGTTCCTGATCCGCGATCTCGCCATGCGGGTAGAGGAATTGCCGCACGAGCAGCTCATCAAGGCGCAGACCATGGGCGCCTCCTCCTGGATCATCGCGCTGCGCGTGGTGCTGCCGCAGATCGCCCCGCGCCTCATGGATGCGCTGCGCCTCTCGCTCGGGCCGGCCTTCCTGTTCCTGATCGCCGCCGAGGCGATCGCCTCCGACAGCGGCCTCGGCTACCGCATCTTCCTGGTGCGGCGCTATCTCGCCATGGACGTGATCCTGCCCTACGTCGCCTGGATCACGCTCCTTGCGGTCGTCATGGACGTGGCCCTGGTCAAGGCGCGGCGGCTCCTCTTCCCCTGGTTCGGAGCCGCGAAATGACCGCCATCAGCGTGCGCCACCTGTGGAAGGAATATGGCGACCAGATCGTGCTCGAGGACATCTGCCTCGACTTCGCGCCGCGCTCCTTCGTCGCCTTGGTCGGCCCGTCCGGCTGCGGCAAGACCACCTTCCTGCGCATCCTCCTCTCGCAGGAGCACGCGACCCGCGGCGAGGTGCTGATTGACGGCCGTCTTATTGCCCCCGAGCCGGACGCGGACCGCGGCGTCGTGTTCCAGCGCTACTCGGTGTTCCCGCATCTCACCGTGCTCGGCAACGTGCTGCTCGCCGCGGAACTCGCCGAGGCGCCGCTCTCGGGCCGCCTGTTCGGCGCCCGGCGCCGGCAGGCGGAGGAGGAGGCGCGCGCGCTGATCGCCGAGGTCGGCCTCAAGGGGGCGGAGGACAAGTATCCCGTGGCCCTGTCCGGCGGCATGCAGCAGCGCCTCGCGCTGGCGCAGGCGATCATGCGCCGCCCCAAGATCCTGCTGCTGGACGAGCCCTTCGGCGCGCTCGACCCCGGCATCCGCGCCGACATCCACGTGCTGATGAAGGCGCTGTGGAACGCCTGCGAGATGAGCGTGGTGATGGTGACGCACGATCTGCGCGAGGCCTTCACCCTCGCCACCCGCATCATCGCCTTCGAGCGCCGCCGCAACCGCCCGGAGGAAAAGGCGCGCTACGGCGCCACCGTCGCCAAGGACATCGAGGTCTGGCCGAAGAGGATCGCGGGCACGCGCATCCCGGGCAGCCCGGACACCCCTCACAGCCCCGGCCGGGACGACCCGGCCACTTCCTCGGGCACCGGCCGGGACGACCCGGCGCTGAAGACGGCTTGAGGAGAAAAGCCATGACCGTCAGCGTCGAAACCCAGAAATTCATCGAGGAAAACAAGCGCCGCTACGAGGAATTGAAGGCCGCCGGCCAGCAGCATGCGCCCAAGGCCCTGCCCGGCCCCACTTTGCGCGGCTCGGCTTCCATCAGGCCCGGCGCGGTGCTCAGCACGGAGACCATCCCCGGCGGCTGGTACTGGTCCACGCCGCTCAAGGCCGGCGAGGCCCTGCGCATCCATCTGGCGCACGGGCCGGCGGCGGTCTCCATGATCGCGTGGTCGGCCACCGACGCCTCCGAGCGGCTGAACTATGCCGACACGGTGAAGGTGCAGTGGACCTCGGCCCTCGGCAAGGGCCGCGTGCTGTTCTCCGACATGGGGCGCGTGATGTTCTCCCTGATCGAGGACACCACCGGCATGCATGACGCCCTCGTGGGCGGCTCCACCCCCGCCTCCAACCGCGCCCGCTATGGCGAGAAGGTGCTGCGCAACACCCGCGACAACTTCATTCTGGAGGCGTTGAAGCGCGGCCTCGACAAGCGGGACATTCCCCCCGCGCTCACCTTCTTCGCCCCCGTGCGCACGGATGCGGAGGGCAGTTTCCGCTGGATCGAGGATGCCCGCCAGCAGGGCGACTTCGTGGACCTGCGGGCGGAGATGGACCTCATCGTCGCCCTCTCCAACTGCCCGCACCCCATGGACCCGGCGCCGGACTACGCCCCGCCCCCGGTGGAGGCCATCCGCTTCCGCGCGCCAGCTCCGGCCGCGGACGACCTGTGCCGCACCGCCACCATCGAAGCCGTCCGCGGCTTCGAGAACAATGCGCGCTGAGGGAGGACGACATGACCCAATTCTTTGCGTCTCCCGTGCGCGATGCGTCTTCCGCCCTGCGCGATTACTTCGTGCCCGCCAACGCGCCCTTCTCCTGCCTCGTGAAGAAGGGCGAGAGCGTGCGCATCGTCGATCTGGAAGGCCAGCAAGCCGTCGATACTTTGTTCTACAAGGCCGACGACTTCTCCGAGCGCTATTCCTCGCAGGATACGCTGCGCGTGCAGGGCTCGGCCTATGTCTCCACCGGCACGAAGCTGATCTCCAGCGAAGGCAACGTGATGCTGACGGTCACGGCCGACACCTGCGGCCGGCACGACACCTCGGCGGGCGCGTGCTCGTGCGAGGCGAATACGGTGCGCTTCGGCCATCAGGTGAAGTATCTGCACGCCTGCCGCGAGAATTTCGTGCTCGAAGTGGCGAAGCACGGCATGACGAAGCGGGACATCGTGCCCAACATCAACTTCTTCATGAACGTGCCGGTGGAGCCCACCGGGGAACTCGCCATCGTGGACGGCATTTCCGGCCCCGGCGACTATGTGGAGCTGCGCGCGGAGATGGATGTGCTCCTCGTCATCTCCAACTGCCCGCAGATCAACAATCCCTGCAACGGCTTCAACCCGACGCCCATAAAGGTGCTCGTGTTCGGCGCGGAGGATTGAGATGTTCTCGAAAATCCTCATCGCCAACCGCGGCGAGATCGCGCGGCGGGTGATCCGCACCGCGCGGGCCATGGGCATCAGCTCCGTGGCCGTGCATTCGGATGCCGACCGCTTCACCCGCGGCGTGCTGGAGGCGGACGAGGCCGTGCGCCTCGGCCCGGCCCCGGCCGCCGAGAGCTATCTGAACGTCGACGCCGTCATCGCCGCCTGCAAGGCGACGGGCGCGCAGGCGGTGCATCCGGGCTACGGCTTCCTGTCCGAGAACGTGCGCTTTGCGCGGCGGCTCGCGGAGGAAGGCATCGCCTTCATCGGCCCGAAGCCGGAGCATCTGGAGGCCTTCGGCCTCAAGCACACGGCGCGCGCGCTGGCCAAGGCGTCGGGCGTGCCGCTGCTGCCGGGCACCGACCTCCTCGACAGCGCGAAGGAGGCATTGGCGGCAGCGGAGGCCATCTCCTATCCGGTGATGCTGAAGTCCACCGCCGGCGGCGGCGGCATCGGCATGCAGCTGTGCCACACGCCGGACGAACTGCGCGACGTGTTCGAGCGCGTCCAGCGCACCGCCCGCGCCTCCTTCGGCGATGCCCGCGTCTATCTGGAGCGGTTCGTCGCGGAAGCGCGCCATGTGGAGGTTCAGATCTTCGGCGACGGCAAGGGCAAGGTCTTGGCGCTGGGCGAACGCGACTGCTCGCTCCAGCGGCGGAACCAGAAGGTGGTGGAGGAGACCCCCGCCCCCCTGCTCTCCGACGCGGTGCGCGCCCGCCTCCACGCCGCCGCCGTGCAGCTCGGCGAGAGCGTGAAATACGAGAGCGCGGGGACGGTGGAGTTCATCTACGACCCGGCGCGGCAGGAGTTCTATTTCCTCGAAGTAAATACCCGCCTTCAGGTGGAACACCCCGTCACCGAGGCGGTGTTCGGCATCGACCTCGTGGAATGGATGATCCGGCAGGCGGCGGGCGAAGACCCCATCGGTGCCGCCGGCCCGCTCGCGCCCAAGGGCGCCGCCATGGAGGTGCGCGTCTATGCGGAAATCCCCCACGCCAATTTCCAGCCCTCCGCGGGCCTGCTGACGGAAGTGAAGTTCCCGGATTGGGCGCGCATCGACGGCTGGATCGAGACCGGCACGGAGGTGACGCCGTTTTACGATCCCATGCTCGCCAAGGTGATCGTGAAAGCCGACTACCGGCCGGGCGCCATCGCGGCACTGCGGAAGGCGCTCGCCGAGACCTCCATCTGCGGCATCGAGACGAACCTTCAGTATCTCGCGGCCATCGCCGCCTCCGACCTTCTCGCCTCCGGCAAGGTGGCGACGACGGCGCTGAAGGACTTCGCCTTCCGGCCGACGAGCGTGGAGGTGATCGCCCCCGGCGCGCAATCGAGCCTTCAAGAACTCCCGGGGCGGCTGAACCTCTGGCACGTGGGCGTGCCGCCGTCCGGCCCCATGGACGAACATTCCTTCCGCCGCGCCAACGCCCTCGTGGGCAATCCAGAGACCGCCTGCGCGCTGGAAATGACCGTCAACGGCCCCACTTTGCGCTTCCATGACAATGCGACGGTGGCCATCTCCGGCGCCCATATGCCGGCGCGGCTCGACGGCGCCGCAGTGCCGCACGATGCCGCCTTCCCGGTGAAGGCGGGGCAGGTGCTCGCCATCGGCGCCATCGAGGGCGCCGGCCAGCGGGCCTATCTGGCGGTGGCCGGGGCCTTTCAGGCGCCTGAGGTTCTGGGCTCGCGGGCGACGTTCGCCCTCGGCCAGTTCGGCGGCCATGCCACCGGCACGCTGAAGGCGGGCGATGCGCTCCACCTCGCCCCCGCATCCACGCGCCCGACCGCGGCCCGGCGGCACAAGTGCCCCGCCCCCGCCCCGCTGACGCGGGACTGGCAGATCGGTGTGCTCTACCGGCCCCCACGGCGCGCGGACTTCTTCCAGCCGGAGGACATCGCCGACCTGTTCTCGGCCACCTATGAAGTCCATTCAACAGCGCCCGCACCGGCGTGCGCCTCATGGGGCCGACGCCGCGCTGGGCGCGCACCGACGGCGGGGAGGCGGGGCTCCACCCCTCCAACCTGCACGACAACGCCTATGCCATCGGCGCCATCGACTTCACCGGCGACATGCCCATCATCCTCGGCCCGGATGGCCCTTCGCTGGGCGGCTTCGTCTGCCCGGCGGTGATCGCCCGCGACGAGCAGTGGAAGATGGGCCAGCTGAAGCCCGGCGACCGCGTGCGCTTCGTGCCCTTGCCCCGGCCGGAGGACCCCATCGCCGGCCCCGTCCTCATCGGCGCGCCGGAGGAGACCTCCTCCCCCATCCTCGCCATCCATGAGGATGGGCCGGTGCGCGTCGTCTATCGCCGGCAGGGCGACGACAATCTCCTCGTCGAGTTCGGCGACATGCACCTCGACGTGGCCCTGCGCCTGCGCGCCCACCTGATGTCCGAGGCGGTGAGCCAAGCGAAGCTCCCCGGCCTCATCGACCTCACCCCGGGCATCCGCTCGCTCCAGATCCATTATGACGGCGCGAACCTGCCCCGCACCAGGCTGCTCGACGCCCTCGCGGAGATCGAGAAAGGCCTGCCGGCGGCGGAGGACGTGGTGGTGCCGAGCCGCATCGTCCACCTGCCCCTCTCCTGGAACGACCCGCAGGCGCAGCTCGCCATGCGCAAGTATCAGGAGCTGGTGCGGGCCAATGCGCCCTGGTGCCCGGACAACATCGACTTCATCCGCCGCATCAATGGCCTTGAGGACGAGCAGGCGGTGAAGGACATCATCTTCGGCGCCAGCTATCAGGTGCTGGGGCTCGGCGATGTCTATCTCGGCGCGCCGGTGGCGACCCCCATCGATCCGCGCCACCGCCTCGTGACCACCAAATACAATCCGGCCCGCACCTGGACGCCGGAAAATGCCGTGGGCATCGGCGGCGCCTATATGTGCATCTATGGCATGGAGGGGCCGGGCGGCTACCAGCTGTTCGGCCGCACCATCCAGATGTGGAACACCTGGCGGCGGACGCCTGCGTTCAAAGATAACCCCTGGCTGCTGCGCTTCTTCGACGAGATCCGCTTCTTCCCGGTCTCCCATCAGGAACTGATGGAGGCGCGCGCCGCCTTCCCCCACGGCGCCTATCCCGTGCGCATCGAGGAGAGCCGCTTCTCCTATGCCGACTATGCCGCGAACCTCGCCGCCAATTCCGGTGCCATCGCCGCCGGCAAGGCCCGCCAGCAGGCGGCCTTCGAGGCGGAGCGGGCGCGCTGGAAGGCGGAGGGGCTGGACAGTTTCGTCGTCGAGGACGGCGCCGGAATGCTCGGCGAGGGCGAGATGCCGGACGGCTGCTTCGGGGTGTCCGCCAACGTGCCGGGCAATGTCTGGAAGGTGCTGGTGGAAGAGGAAGCGGTGGTCGCCGCAGGCGACACCATCGCCATCATCGAGAGCATGAAGATGGAGATTTCCATCACCGCCCACGCGGCGGGACGGGTGCGGGAAATCCGCGCCGCGCCCGGCCGCACCGTGCGTTCCGGCGACGTGGTCGCCGTGCTGGAAGATTTGTGAGGATGCCCATGACCACGCGCACGCCGCTCAGCGGCCGTCTCCTCGCCCCCGAGGGTTCAGGCCCCCTGCCCGCCGCCGAGGCGGTGCCCATCGCCGTGGTGGGGGCCCACCTTTCCGGCATGCCGCTCAATGCCGAGCTGATCGAGGCCGGCGGCGTGCTCCTGAAGCGCTGCCGCACGGCGCCGGACTACCGGCTCTACGTGCTGCCGGACACCAGCCCCATGAAGCCGGGCGTGGTGCGCGCGCCGGGCTTGCCGGTCCCGGCCTGGAGGTGGAGGTCTGGGCGCTGGCGCCCGACGCCTTCGGCCGCTTCGTGGCGCGCATCCCCGCGCCGCTGGGCATCGGCAAGGTGCGGCTGGAGGACGGCACGGAGGTGCCCGGCTTCCTGTGCGAGGCCCATGCGGTGGCGCAGGCGCAGGAGATCACCGCGCTCGGCGGCTGGCGCGCCTTCATGGCCTCCCGCGCGGCTGAATGAGCGACGGCCGCGGCTCAGTGGCCGTGGCCGTCGCCATGCCCGTGGCCACCATCCCCGTGGCCGCCATCCCCGTGGCCGCCATGCCCGTGGCCGCCTTGGCCGTAGACCGCCTCGGGGTCGAAGCGCGGCACGTCGTCGGTGAAGGCGAGCTGCGTTTCCGGCGAGGGCGCGGCGCCGAGCGGCACGGTGCGGTAGAAGCAGGAGCGGCGCCCGGTGTGGCACGAGGCGCCGGTGCCGCCCACGTCCACCTTGATGACCACCGCGTCCTGGTCGCAGTCGATGCGCATCTCCTTCACCGTCTGCACGTGGCCGGAGGTCTCGCCCTTCTTCCAGAGCCGGCCGCGCGAGCGGCTGAAATAATGCGCCTCGCCGGTGGCGATGGTGAGCGCGAGCGCCTGCGCATTCATATGCGCCAGCATCAGCACCTCGCCGGTGGCCGCGTCGACGCAGACGCAGGTCACGAGCCCGGCCGCATCGAAGCGGGGCGAGAGCACGGTGCCCTCTTCAAGGGCGGCACCCCGCGCGGGCGGGCGAAAAGGGAGGCGTCGGCGCTCATGGTGTCGACCTTCGAGATTGGGCGTCCCTTTTGCCCCAGTCGGCGGCGGAAGCGAAGCCCTTCAATTCCGCGTGCGAGGTCGAGGCAGGCAGGCGCGCTCAGGACCAGCCGGACGTCATGCCCCGGCTTGTCCGGGGGCATCCACGCGTCAGCCTGGACCAGCGGGTCGGTGGCCCCTCCGGACAAGCCGGAGGGTGACGCAGCGCGGACGATCGCAGACGGCCCGCGGGAGACTGGCTCTGGCCGCCATGCATGCCTTCTTGCCCAGGAAAACGCAGCCAGGGCACGCGGCGCCCTGCCCCTATCTCCCCCCGCGCAGCAGCGTGATGAAGCGCACCTGCTCGGCCGGGTCGTCGCGGAACATGCCGGTGAACTGGGTGGTGATGGTGGAGACGCCCTGCTTGGCGATGCCGCGCATGGACATGCACATGTGCTCGGCCTCGATCATCACCGCCACGCCGCGCGGACGCAGGCCCTCGTCGAGCGCGGTGATGATCTGCGAGGTCAGATGCTCCTGGGTCTGCAGGCGGCGGGCATAGATCTCCACCACGCGGGCGATCTTGGACAGGCCCACCACCCGATCCACCGGAAAATAGGCCACATGCGCCTTGCCCACGAACGGCACCATGTGGTGCTCGCAGTGGGAATGGAAGGGGATATCGCGCACCAGCACGAAGTCGTCGAAGCTTCCGATCTCGCCGAAGGTGCGGTCGAGCAGCGCGTCGGCGTCCTCGCCATAGCCGGAGAACAGCTCGTCATAGGCCGCCACCACCCGGCGCGGCGTGTCGAGCAGGCCTTCGCGGGCGGGGTCCTCGCCGAGATAGGCGAGCAAGGTCCGCACCGCCGCCTCGGCCTCGCCGCGCGAGGGGCGCGGCGTGCCGTCCGGCAACAGGGGGGCGATGGTTTCGTGCAGGACGGCGGTCGCGCCGGGCTCTTCGGCCTCGGTCCCGATCTTCGCCCGGCGCGCCGCCTCCTCGGCGCGCGCCTTCGCCTCCTGCTCGGCCTGAGCCATGAAGAGTTTCACCACCGCGTCCATGACCAACTCCGTTCGACCCTCAGGCTGACGCGAGAGGGAGTGTCACCGGGTGTCGGCTACGCACGCGCGGGTCCTCGGGATCATCCGCGCCCCGCCGGTCGTTCGGCGGCGGCCTTGCCGTCCTCGTTCCATCCGGGCGCGCCAAAGGCGCAGGCCCAGCTTGATCATGCGACCGCGCGCTCCGCCGCGCAAGTGCGGCCGTCTTCGCCGCCCGGCTGCGTCCGCATCCGCGCCGGCCTTCAATCCGGCGGCCGGCGCGCTATATATAGGCGGATATGCCGACGCCGAAAGAGCGCCGGCGCAAGGACGGAACCGGCCCGGCCGGCGGAACAGCCCATGCTCGACGACGTCTACAACGCCCGCATCCTCGCCCTCGCGGCCGACATTCCCCGGCTCGGTCGGCTCGCCGCGCCTGAGGCGAGCGCACGCGCCCATTCGCGCCTGTGCGGCTCCACCGTGACCATCGACCTGGTGCTCGACGGCGACACGGTCGTCGATTTCGCCCATGAGGTGCGCGCCTGCGCGCTCGGCCAGGCCTCGTCCTCGCTCATGGCGCGGCACGTGGTCGGCGCCACCACCGCCGAGCTGCGCGCGCTGCGCGAGAGCGTGGCGCGCATGCTGCGCGAGAACGGGCCGCCGCCCGAGGGCAAGTGGGCGGACTTCGCGGTGCTGGAGCCGGTGCGGGAGTATCGCGCCCGGCACGCCTCCACCCTGCTGACCTTCGACGCGGTGGTGGATGCCATCGGCCAGATCGAGGCCGCCCGCGACAAGGCCGCCGCCGCCGCGGAATGAGCCTCAGGCCGAAGCCGGCTGCGCCGCGATGGCCTCGAGCGCGGCCGTTGCAGCGGCATCGAAGGCCGCTTCCAGCGCCGGCGACACGCCCGTGAGCCCGGCCGCCACCTGCCGCGCCCAGGCCACATAGGCAATGGCGCGGGCCGCCTCCCAGTCCAAAGGCGGGTCCTCGGCGAGGGAGCGCAGGTTCGCCACCTTGTCGGCCAGCTTCAGGAGCTTGCCGCGCGCCGACAAATGCGGGGCGTGTTCCACCTGGAGCCGCTTGCGCTCCTCGGGGGCGAGCGCCTTGTCGTCGGTGACCTCCGCCACGAGATGGGCCACATCGGCGCCGAAGGTGGCGGCGATCTCGGCCAGGGTCACGCCCTGGTCCTCCACCACGTCGTGGAGCAGAGCGGCGGCCACCAGTGCGGCATCCCGGCCGCCGGTCGCCTCGCTCACCAGCAGCGCCACCTCGGCGAGGTGGTTCACATAAGGCTGGGCGCGGCGCCCCTTGCGGCGCTGGTCGGTATGGCGCAGCGTCGCGAAGGCGAGCGCGCGCACGGCCAAAGCGAGCGGCGCGGGGGCGGTATCCGCCGCGGCGTCGGGCTGCGGCGCAAATCGGTCGGGTACAGGTCGGTCGGTCATCGGTCACTCGCGAGGTCGTGCCGAAGCCGACGGGTCCGCCGGACCCGCCGGCCCGGCTCGAAGGAAGGGAAAAGTGTCGAAGCCCATGAAGGTCCCGGAACGGGACGATTTTGAGGCGGCGCTGGCGGCGGCGCGGCCCTTGCCCAGCGCCGTCCGCCGTGCCGGCGGACCGGCTCAGGCGGCTTCTCGGCGCCCTGAAGCTGGCGCCGCGCACGGCACTGCGCCTGCCGATCCTCGCCTATCGCTACACGCTGTCCTCGTTCATGGGCCGGCAGTGCCGCTATCTGCCCACCTGCTCGCACTATGCCGACACCGCGATCCGCCGCCACGGCGCCTATGCCGGCTTCTTCATGGCCGCCGCCCGCATCTGCCGCTGCCATCCCTGGGGCGGGCACGGCTATGACCCGGTGCCGGAGCGCCTGCCCGAGGGCGGGCATCTCCTCGCGCCCTGGCGCTACGGCGTCTGGCGCATGCCGCCCGAGGGAGGTGCGGGCGCGGAAGGTGCGGGCAAGGAGGGTGCTGGCGAAGAGGGTTCGGTCAAGGACGGCGGCGGCGCCGGCGCGGGCTGAGCGGCGGCCGTCGTCCGCAGGCAGGCCTTGGACGGCGTCGCGAGGGCCGTCCACACCGCCGCGATCTCGCGATCGTTGCTGCACAGGCTTGCCCCGCTCCCGGCCCCCGCGCCTTTGCCTTCCGCGATCTTGGCCTGCGCGCTCTTGGTCTGCTCGCGCAGATTGATCTGCACCGGCTTCGACAGCCACCAGCTCATGGCGACGGCGCGGATGTCCTGGCGCTTCGGCTCGGCGGGGCAGATGCCGGCCGGCGTCTCCGGCGCCACCTTGATGTGGCCATGTGGGGGCCGCAGTCCGCGCCCAGGCGCGCGCCGAGGAAGGCCCGCGCCTCCGCCTGGGG
>NZ_JBNFNU010000115.1:0-11169 GCF_057364445.1 Xanthobacter sp. BG11Y11_SDJG | reverse complement strand
GCACCACGCGGGCCGGGGGCTGCGGCCTTGGACTGGGCTGCCGGAGGACGACTTGGCGGCGGACGCGCCGGGCTTGGACGGCGGCATCGGCGCCGAGGCGCTCGCCGACGTCTTGCCGGTATCCTTTTTCGCCGTGTCCTTCTTGCTCGTATCCTTCTTGGAGTCGGCCTTCTTGGAGCTGGCGGATGTCTTCGAATCGGGCGGCGTCGGGGGAAGGGGCGCCGCTTGGGACGCTGCCATCGCGCCGAGCGTGGCGACGGCGATCGCCACGGCGCTGGCGCGGATCAGGGTCGAAACTGGCGACATGAGCAAACCCTCGCGGCCCGGATATCCGATGAGCGCCGCATGTTCCGCCACGCGAATTGACGAAACCCTAACCACATCAGAGCAAACGATGAGGGCGAAAGCGGGGCTGCCACAACCTCGGCCCGATGCCCTTCCGCCGCGCCGGGACAGGCTAAGGGTTCGGATCGCCGTGCGCTCGACCGCCGGCGCAGCCGCGGCCTCCCTCGGGGCGCCGAGCGGGCAGATCAACTCTACGCCAGGAAACGAGGCGCCCCCATGTCGCCCTTGCCGTCGCCGTCGCCCTTCCGCGGGTCCTTCACCGCCCTCGTCACCCCGTTCCGCGACGGCGCCCTCGACGAGAAGGCGTTCCGCGGCCTCGTGGACTGGCAGATCGCCGAGGGCACGCACGGTTTGGTGCCGGTGGGCACCACCGGCGAAAGCCCGACCGTCTCCCACGCCGAGCACAACCTGGTGGTGGAGTGGACCGTCGAGCAGGCGGCCGGCCGGGTGCCGGTGATCGCCGGCGCCGGCTCCAACAACACCGCCGAGGCGATCGCGCTCGCCGTGCACGCCCAGAAGGTGGGCGCGAGCGCGCTGCTGGTGGTGACGCCCTACTACAACAAGCCCGGCCAGGAAGGGCTCTTCCGCCATTTCAAGGCCATCGCCGACGCGGTGGACCTGCCGATCTTCATCTACAACATTCCCGGCCGCTCGGTGATCGACATGTCGGTGGAGACCATGGCGCGGCTCTACGAGATCCCGAACATCGTCGGGGTGAAGGACGCCACCGCCAACATGGCGCGGGTGTCGATGCAGCGGCAGGTGCTGGGGGAGGGCTTCATCCAGCTTTCCGGCGAGGATGCGACCGCGCTCGGCTTCATGGCCCATGGCGGGGTCGGCTGCATCTCGGTGACCTCCAACGTCGCCCCGCGTCTGTGCGCTGCGTTCCAGACCGCGTGCCTCGGCGGCGACTTCAAGGCCGCGCTCGCGATCCAGGACCAGTTGATGCCGCTCCATACGGCGCTGTTCGTGGAGACCAATCCTGCGCCCACCAAGTACGCGCTGTCGCTGCTCGGCAAGATGAGCGACGAGGTGCGCCTGCCGATGGTGCCGGTGTCCGAGAGCACGCAGGCGGTGGTGCGCAGCGCCATGGTGCATGCCGGCCTCATCAATTGAGGCAGCGTCTGGTATAAGGGTGGCATGACCAAGCTGCTCGACGAAGCCATCGCCGAAATCCGCAAGCTGCCCGACGCGGAGCAGGACCGCGCGGCCGAGGTCTTGCTCGGCTTCGCGCAGAACACTGCGCCAGGATATGAATTGACGCCTGCGCAGGTGGCCGAAGTCGAGCGCATAGTCCGCGAGATTGATGAGGGAACGGCCACCTTCGTCACCGAGGAGGAGATGGACGCGATCTTGGCGCGCTTCAGGACATGAGGGTTCGGTTCTCAAGAGCAGCCCGCCGCCATGTGGCCGATATCCTCACTTACCTTGCCAAGCAAAATCCCTGCGCGGCCGAACGGGTCAGCGACGACATCGCTCAAGCTCTGTCCCACTTAAGGACGGTGCCCACGTCCGGACGTCCTGGCGTGGTGCCTCGGACGCGCGAGTGGGTGATGACACGGCGCCCTTACATCATCGTCTATCGCATTGAAGACGAAGGTAGCCTGATGACTGTACTCGCCGTCTACCACACCGCCCGCCGCCGCCCCTGATCCCTCCTCCCTTGCCGCTTGCTTCGCCGCGGCCGTGCGACCACATTCCCCACCATGAGCAGCAAGAAGACGGAAGCGCCGCGCAAGATCGCCGCCGACAACCGGCGGGCGCGGTTCGACTATGAGATCGGCGAGGTGTTCGAGGCCGGCATCGCCTTGACCGGCACCGAGGTGAAGAGCCTGCGCACCGGCAAGGCCACCATCGGCGAGAGCTATGCCGCCCAGAAGTCCGGCGAGATGTGGCTCTACAATGCCTATATCCCGGAATATCTGGAGGCGAACCGCTTCAACCACGAGACCCGCCGGCCCCGCAAGCTGCTGCTGCACAAGCGGCAGATCAGCAAGCTCGGCCATGCGGTGGAGCGCGAGGGCATGACGGTGGTGCCGCTGAAGATCTATTTCAACGACCGCGGACGCGCCAAGGTGGAGATCGCCATCGCCCGCGGCCGCAAGAGCCATGACAAGCGCGAGGCGCTGAAGGAGAAATCCTGGGAGCGCGACAAGGCGCGCCTGATGCGCGACCGCGGCTAGAGCACGCGCTATCAGCTTGCAACGCAAGCTGATCAGATAACGCGTTCTCTATCATTGAGTTGGGAGGGAAGGGGAAATGGCGCTGCCGGTGTCGTTCGACCATTGCGTGGTCCATGTGAGCGACTTTGCGGTCTCGACCCCGTTCTACCGCGACGTGCTCGGCGCCGAGGTGGTGACGACGCCCGCCGGCGGCGTCGCCTATCGCTTCGGCGCGCGCCAGCTCAACTTGCACGGGCCGGGCGTGGACGCGACGCCGGTGGCGCGGCTGCCGGTCCAGCCCGGCAACAGCGATTTGTGCTTTTGCTGGGATGGCCCGATCGCCGATGCGGTCGCGCACCTCGCGCGCCACGGCATCGTGCCGGAGCTCGGGCCGGTGGAACGGTTCGGCGCCGGCGGCACGGGCACCAGCGTCTATTTCCGCGATCCGGACGGGTCGCTGCTCGAATTCATCTCCTACGGGAGCCCATCATGACCGAGTTCCAATCCCTTCCCGATGGCCTGCCGGCCCCCGAGGACGACGGCGCCGCAACCCATCTGCCGGGCCTCGAACTGCCCATCATCCGCCTGCCCGCGACCGACGGGCGGGTGGTCGACCTCTCCGGCCTGTCAGGCCTCGCGGTGGTCTATGTCTATCCGCGCACCGGCGTGCCCGGCGAGCCGCTGCCCACGGGCTGGGACGAGATTCCCGGCGCGCGCGGCTGCACGCCCCAGGCCTGTTCCTTCCGCGACCATTTCGCGCTGCTGCGTGAGGCCGGAGCCGATCACGTGTTCGGCCTCTCGGTGCAGGAGACGCCGGTGCAGAGGGAGGTGGCGGAGCGCCTGCACCTGCCGTTCCCGCTGCTGTCGGACTCCCGGCACGAACTGGCCCATGCCATCCGCCTGCCCATGTTCGAGGTGGAGGGGATGCGGCTCCTGAAGCGCATCACGCTCATCATCAATGAGGGGGCGATCTCCCACGTCTTCTATCCGGTCTTCCCGCCGGACAAGAGCGCGGCGGACGTGCTCGCCCACCTTCAGAGCGCGGCGTCGAGATAGGCGCGGGCGGTCGCGAAGACGGCGTGGAACATGGCTGGGGTCAGCACGCCGGTATTGGTGTTGTAGCGCGAGCAATGGTAGCTCGCGATCACCCGCCGTCCGCCCACCGCGCCTTCGGACCCGTGGCCGAACCTGAGATGCGCGGCGCGCCCGCCGAGCGCCTGGACGGTGGAATCGTGGGCGATCTTGCCCAGCGTCACGATCACTTCGAGGCGGGGCATCTCGGCGATCGCGGCGCCGAGAAAGGGCCGGCAGGTGCGGATTTCCTCGGGCGTCGGCTTGTTCTGCGGCGGCACGCAGCGCACCGCATTGACGATGCGGGCATCGCGCAGGGTCAGGCCGTCGTCGGGCGCGGCGCCGTAGCGCCCGGCGGCGAAGCCGAACGCGATGAGCGTGGAATAGAGCAGGTCGCCGGCGAAATCGCCGGTGAAGGGCCGCCCGGTGCGGTTGGCGCCGCGCAGGCCGGGCGCGAGGCCGACGATCAGCAGCCGCGCCGAGAGCGGGCCGAATCCCGGCACGGGCGCGTTGTGCCATTCGGGCTCCAGCGCCCGCCATTCCTGCCGGAAGGCAGCCAGACGCGGGCACAGGGGGCAGTCGCGGCCCGGTTCACTCTGGCCCGGTTCGCGGGTGGGGGAAGGGGAGGGGGCCGCCGAAGCGGCCATCACAGGTCGCCGGGGTCGGCGGCGGGCGAGCCGCGGCGCTCCAGGAAGCGCGGGGTTTCCTGCATGCGGCCGGCGCGCTCGCCGGGATCGCGGCCGATCTTGGGCTGCAGTTCCACGAGGTCGATGAACACGTCCGCCTGGCGGCGCAGGTCGTCGGCGATCAGCGGCGGCTGGGTGGAGATGGTGGACACCACCGAGACGCGGACGCCCTTGCGCTGGAGCGCCTCCACCAGCGAACGGAAGTCGCCGTCGCCGGAGAAGAGCACGATATGGTCCACGTGCTCGGCCAGCTCCATGGCGTCGACGGCGATCTCGATGTCCATGTTGCCGCGCACCCGGCGGCGGCCCTGGGCATCGGTGAACTCGCGGGCGAGCTTGGTCACCACCGCGTAGCCGTTATAGTCGAGCCAGTCGAGCAGCGGGCGGATGGAGGAGTATTCCTGGTCCTCGATCAGGGTCGTGTAGTAGAACGCGCGCAAAAGATAGCCGCGGCTCTGGAATTCCTTGAGAAGGCGCTTGTAGTCGATGTCGAAACCGAGCGCCTTGGTAGCCGAGTATAGATTTGCGCCGTCGATGAGGAGAGCGATCTTCTCAGTGCCCTGCATACAAATATCCGCCGCTTGAAGAGGTGGGGCGTAACGATAGAGCGACTATAAAATAGGCCGTCCGCCGCCTTTCTCCGACGAAGGCGGTTGCAACGCAAGCGAAATCAAGAGCGCTCTTGCCGGAAGTGGTGAATTGCTGTATCGCACCCTCTTCCCTGAGCCCATCCGGCGTTGGCCCTGGTCGCTGGCGCATGAAGGAGTGACGAGCCCATGGCCCGTGTCACCGTGGAAGATTGCATTGACAAGGTGGATAACCGCTTCGAGCTGGTCCTGCTCGCGGCCCACCGTGCACGCATGGTTTCGTCCGGCGCGCCGATCACGGTCGACCGCGACAACGACAAGAATCCGGTGGTGGCGCTGCGCGAGATCGCCGACGAGACGGTGAGCCCCGAGGATCTGCTGGAAGACCTCATCCACTCGCTGCAGAAGTACACCGAAGTGGACGAGCCCGAGCCCGAGGCTGTCCCCATGATCACCTCCGGCGAGGGCGCCGGCGACGACGACGTGCAGATGGACCGCATGACCGAGCAGGAGCTGCTCGCCGGCCTCCAGGGTCTCGTGCCGCCCGAGCACACGGACGACGACGAGGGCTGACCCCTCTTTTGCTTCAGGACTGCACGGAACGGCCGGGCCTCGCCCGGCCGTTTTCCTTTTCGCGCCTGTCCGGTGCCGGCCCCGGTCTGGCCAAAACCATCTCCTTGCCCGTATAAGCACCGCGTCGGACGCGCTCCCGGAGCGCGGCCGATGTCCGTGTTTCAGCGCAAAGGTGGCCCATGTCCGGCACTACGAGCGGCCTGGAGAGATCGAGCGGCGGCCTCGACCCGCGCCGGCGGCGCATCCTGTTCCGCGCCCGTCACCGCGGCATGCGGGAGATGGACTTCATCATGGGCCGCTTCGTCGATGCCGAGGTGGAGCGCCTGTCCGAGAGCGAGCTGGACGAGTTGGAGATCCTGCTCGACGCCCAGGACCAGGAGGTCTTCTCCTGGATCTGCGGCACCCTTGCCGTGCCCGCCGAGCGCGACACCCCCTTCTTCCGCCGGCTGAGGGACTTTCATTGTCCGGCCGGCGGCGCGCCGGCTGACAGGCCGCCCAATTTCCTGATCCGGAGTTCATCGTGAAGCGTCCCCGCCTCGTCGCCGAGGCCCTTCAGAAGGGCCGGCCGCTGATCCTCTCGCGTGTCGCCGACGGCATGGAGGGCATGGCGGTGGCCGACCTCGCCCGGTCGGTGGCGGCGGGCAAGGACGCGCCCTGGCCGAGCCTTCTGGTGATCTGCCGCGACGGCCAGCGACTCGCGGCCCTGGAGCGGGGCCTCGCCTTCTTCGCGCCGGAGCTCCAGGTCTTCGCCTTCCCCTCGTGGGATTGCCTGCCCTATGACCGCGCCTCGCCCAACGGCGCCATCGTCGCCCGCCGCATGGCGACGCTCGCCCGCCTCGCGCGGGTGAAGGGCGGGCCGGCGAGCGTGGTGCTCACCACCGTCAACGCCACCGTGCAGCGCGTGCCGGCCAAGGGCCTGGTCGCGGCGCAGTCGCTCTCCGCCGCGCCGGGCAACGCCATTGCCCTCGACGGGGTGACGCAATGGGCCGAGCAGAACGGCTTCCTGCGCACCCCGACCGTGCGCGACACGGGCGAATATGCGGTGCGCGGCGGCCTGATCGACCTGTTCCCGCCCGGCCTCGACCAGCCGATCCGGCTCGATTTCTTCGGCGACACGCTGGAGAGCATCCGCGCCTTCGACCCCGAGACCCAGCGCACCACCGGGCAACTGAAGTCGCTCGACCTCGTGCCCATGGCCGAGTTCCAGCTCACCACCGACACCATGCGCCGCTTCCGCCAGGCCTATGTGAGCGCCTTCGGCGCCGCCCAGCGCGGCGACACGCTCTATGAGGCGGTCAGCGAGGGCCGGCGCCATGCCGGCATGGAGCACTGGCTGCCGCTGTTCCACGAGCGCTTGGACACGCTGTTCGACTATGTGGAAGCGACGCCTCTGGTGCTCGATCCGCTCGCCGACGAGGCGGCGGGCGAGCGCATCGCGCAGATCGCCGACTATTATGCCGCCCGCAAGGACGCGCTGGACCATCCCGCCGGCGGGCCGGTCTACAATCCGCTGCCGCCCGACCGGCTCTATCTCGCCGGGCCGGAATGGACGAAGCGCATCTCTGACGCCCGCATCGCCCGGCTGACGCCGTTCGCGGCGCCCGAGGGGGCAGGGGCGAACGTCATCGATCTCGGCGGCGCCCAGGGGCGCTCCTTCGCCGCCGAGCGGGCGGATCCGGAGGGCAATGTCTTCGACGCCGCCGTCGCTTATGTGCGCGAGCTGCAGGCGTCGAAGAAGGTGATCCTCGCCGGCTGGTCCGAGGGCTCGCGCGAGCGCCTCGGCACCGTGCTGGCCGACCACGGCCTCACCGGCACCGCCGCTATCTCCCGCTTCGACAGCCTCGCCGCCTTGCCGAGGACCCAGGCGGCGCTCGTGGTCTATGGCGTCGAGGCCGGCTTCGAGACGCCGGACTTCGCCCTGATCGGCGAGCAGGACATCCTCGGCGACCGCCTGGTGCGCCCGAAGCGCAAGGCGCGCCGGCCGCAGGACGTGATCTCGGAGCTGACCGCGCTCACCGCCGGCGACCTCGTGGTGCATGTGGACCATGGCATCGGCCGCTTCGTCGGGCTGAAAGCCATCGAGGCCATGGGCGCGCCCCACGACTGCCTGGAAATCCACTATGCCGGCGGCGACAAGCTGTTCCTGCCGGTGGAGAATCTCGAACTCCTGAGCCGCTACGGCTCGGAAGACACCGAGGCCCAGCTCGACAAATTGGGCGGCGGCGGATGGCAGGCGCGCAAGGCGCGCATGAAGAAGCGCATCCGCGAAATGGCGGCCGAGCTCATCAAGATCGCCGCCCAACGCCAGCTCGGCGAGGCGCCGCGCCTGGTGCCCGCGGCCGGTCTGTATGACGAGTTCCGCGCCCGCTTCCCCTATGAGGAGACCGACGACCAGGAAGCCGCCATCGACGCGGTCCTGGACGATCTCGGATCGGGACGCCCCATGGACCGCCTGATCTGCGGCGACGTGGGCTTCGGCAAGACGGAAGTGGCGCTCCGTGCGGCCTTCGCCGTGGCGCTCTCGGGCAAGCAGGTGGCGGTGGTGGTGCCGACCACGCTGCTCGCGCGCCAGCACTTCAAAACCTTCACCGAGCGCTTCAAGGGCCTGCCGGTGCACATCGCCCAGGCCTCGCGCATGGTGGCGGGCAAGGATCTGACGGCGGTCAAGAAGGGCATCTCGGACGGCACCGTCGACATCGTCGTCGGCACCCATGCGCTGCTTGGCAAATCCATCCACTTCAAGGATCTCGGCCTCGTCATCGTCGACGAGGAGCAGCATTTCGGCGTCGCCCACAAGGAGCGCCTGAAGCAGCTGCGGGCCGAGGTGCACGTGCTGACGCTGACGGCGACGCCGATCCCGCGCACGCTCCAGCTCGCCATGACCGGGGTGCGCGAACTCTCCATCATCGCCACCCCGCCGGTGGACCGCCTGGCGGTGCGCACCTTCGTGACGCCGTTCGACCCGCTGATCGTGCGCGAGGCGCTGCTGCGCGAGCGCTACCGGGGCGGACAGAGCTTCTATGTGGTGCCGCGCATCGAGGACCTCGCCGAGGTGCGCGCCTTCCTGGAAGCCTCGGTGCCCGAGGTGAAGGTGGCGGTGGCGCACGGCCAACTGGCGGCCGGCGCGCTGGAAGACATCATGACCGCCTTCTATGACGGCCAGTACGATGTCCTGCTCTCCACCACCATCGTGGAATCCGGGCTCGACGTGCCCAATGCCAACACGCTGATCGTGCACCGCGCCGACATGTTCGGCCTGGCCCAGCTCTACCAGCTCCGGGGCCGTGTGGGCCGGGCCAAGCAGCGCGCCTATGCCATCTTCACCGTGCCGGCGGCGAAGCCCGTCACCGCGCAGGCGGAGCGGCGGCTCAAGGTGCTGCAATCGCTGGAGACGCTCGGCGCCGGCTTCCAGCTGGCGAGCCACGACCTCGACATCCGCGGCGCCGGCAACCTCTTGGGCGACGAGCAGTCCGGCCACATCAAGGAGGTGGGGTACGAACTTTACCAGGAGATGCTCCAGGAGGCGATCGCCCACATCAAGGCCGGCATCACCGACTATGTGGACGACAAGTGGTCGCCCAACATCACCATCGGGACCCCGGTGCTAATCCCCGAGGACTATGTGGCGGATCTGCATGTCCGCCTCGCCTTGTACCGGCGCCTCGCCGACCTGCAGGAGGACCAGGAGATCGACGGCTTCGCGGCCGAGCTGACCGACCGCTTCGGCGCAGCGCCGGAGGAGGTGGGGCACCTGGTTCAGCTTGCCAAGATCAAGGCGCTGGCCCGCAAGGCCAATGTGGAGAAGGTGGACGCCGGCCCGAAGGGCGTGGTGCTGGGCTTCCGCGACAACGAGTTCGCCGATCCCTCCGGCCTGGTGAAGCTGATCGGCCAGGAAGGGCCGCAGGCCAAGGTCCGGCCTGACTTCAAGGTGGTGTTCCTGCGCGACTGGCCGAAGCCCGAAGCGCGGGTGAAGGGAACGCTGGCGATCCTGAAGAAGCTGGCGGACCTTCCGGCCGGAAACAAATGGCGTAAGGAGTTACCTATTCGGCCTCAGGTTGACAGGGCCGACGGTTCACCCTGGACCGTCGGGATCTGAAGCTGCGATGAGTGAGAGGCGCACTCGGGATGAGCAAACTCCGTTTGCAGCTGTTTCAGCTGTGGCCCAGGCAGCTGGAGATGCTCGTACCGCTCGTGTTCGTCGCCGCGGTGCTGCTGGTCTCGGTGCTCTACCTCCTGCTCGATTTCCAGCGCACGCGCCTGGAGGTGAGCAGCCGCTATGAAGCGCATGCCGCCGGCCTGCTGCGCTGGACCGAGGCCAACCTGGACCATATCGCGACGGAGTTGCGCAAGTCGGCCGAGGGCACCGGCGACCTGTGCTCCAGCGAGGCCATGGCCAGCCTGCGCCAGGGGATCGGCACGCTGGTGCCGCTGACCGCGCTGGAGTTGCGGACGGAAGGCGGCACGGCCTGCTCCTGGCGCCCCCCGATCGCTCCGGCGGCCTGCGCCGGTGCTGCCGATGCCGGCACGGTGCGGGTGCCGATCAGTCTCGGAGAGGGTCGGCTCTCGGTTCTGAATATGCGCGGCGCCTGCGCGTTCTCCGCGCTCGCTCCGGCCGACATGGCCTTCGCGGTGCACCGCCATATGCGGCCCCGGACCGAGGCCAAGCCTGAGGCCAAGCCTGAGGCCCCACAATCGGTGGGGCATGGGAGCCACCTTTGGCGCAGCCTGATCGGGCGGCTTGAAGTGGAAGCCGCTTCCGCGCGGTGGCCGGTCACGGTCCAGGTGGGCATCGGCGGCGCGTCCATCGCCCACCACTGGATCAAGGAGCTGCCGCTGCAACTCAGCCTGATCGGTGGGCTGAGCCTCGCTTTGTGGTTCGGACCCATGTCGCTGGTCCGCCGTCACCTGTCCGTGGAAGGCCAGGTGCGGCGGGCGCTGCGGCGCAACGATTTCTTCCTTGTCTACCTGCCCACCGTCGAACTGGCGTCGCGCAAATGGGTGGGGGCGGAGGCGCTGCTGCGCTGGCGCCATGCCCACCACGGCGTGCTGATGCCCAGCGCCTTCATTCCCTGGATCGAGGAAAGCCCGCTGATCCATGACACCACACGCTGGGTCATGATCCGGGCGGCGCGCGATCTTCCCCACCTGTCGCGCTCCATTCCGGATTTCACCGTGTCCGTCAATGTGCCGCCCCATCAGATCGCCGACCCGCGGCTGATCGAGCTGGCCGACGAGGCGTTCGGCACGAGGCCCCAGGCCCTGTGTCAGGTCGTCATCGAGATGACCGAGCGGCAGATGCTGGACCACAGCGCGCCGGCGCTGCGCCACGTGCTCGGCGAGCTGCGGCGCCGCGGCGCGCAGATCGCCATCGACGATTTCGGCTCCGGTTTCTCGAACCTGACGGTTCTGGGGATGATCGACGCCGACCAGGTGAAGATCGACCGGTCCTTCCTTCAGGAAGAGGCCTGGACCCAGCCGAACATGCTGGAAGCCATGATGCCGCTCCTGAGGGATATCGGCGTGCTGGTCATTGCCGAAGGGATCGAGACCGAACGCCAGCTGGACCGGGTGCGTCGCTGTGGCATCCGGTTCGCGCAGGGTTTCCTGTTCGCCCGCCCGATGGAACTAGAGGCGTGCTCGCGCTCTGGGCACGGCCACTCGCGATCCGCTCGGGCGGGCGACGCCATGGCAGCGCCCACGCCGCGGCTGCGCGCGCCAGACGGCGCGGCGCGACTTGATGCCATC
>NZ_JBNFNU010000114.1:0-11330 GCF_057364445.1 Xanthobacter sp. BG11Y11_SDJG | reverse complement strand
CGGGGCGGGCCTTCCGCGGTGGGCGCGCTCAGCCGCGGCGCGGACCGGTGGGGCCGCGTGGTGCATCATGCCCATCGTCCCATGCCCTTGAGTTCTGGCGCAGCAGAACGTTCAGGCGCTGCTTCTGCGCGTCGTCGAGGACGTTGTAGAGCGGCTGGGAGGCGTCGGCCACCTTGCGCAGGTCGGCGGCGGCGGCGTCCATGCGGGTGGCGGCATTGCGCATGCGGGTGATGGGGTCGGGCCGCGCGCCGTCATTGGCCTTGCGGGCCTCGCGCGCCTGCTCCATGCGGGCGGCGCGGTCCTTGGAGACGTCGCGCAGCGTGGTCTCCACCTGCCGCCAGAGCTTCTCCTGCTCGGGGGTGAGCTTGAGACCCGCCTTCAGCCCGGCGATGCGGGCGTCGGCGAGGGCGGCGAAGTCGGCCGCGCTGGGCTGCCAGCGCTCGCCCTTGCCCGGCCCGGCGCCCGGGTTGGCGGCGTAGGTGGCGGCGGAGCCGGCGATCAGGGCGGCGGCCGTGGCGGCGATCAGGGCTTTCTTCATGGTCTCAACCTCCTCAAGGGATGAGGAAGGATGGCGCGATGGGGCGGCGACCTCAACTTAAACTTCGGTAATGAGGATCTGTTACAATTCGTTACTGGGTGTGACGTCAGAATTCGCGCGCCGCAAACAGGTCACGACTTTGCCGCATCTTTGAATGGACGTTAATTTAATGCCCGGTCGCCCCGTCAGCCGAGGATCACCCGCCGGTCCCGCTCCGCCACGCCCGTCTCGCCGGGCGCGTAGCCGCGCGCCTCCATCTCGCAGCGCCACGAGCCCGGGCCGCCCGAGATGCGGTAGAGGTTGTAGCGGCCGGCGCCGCGGTCGTCGTCCGGTCCGGCGGAGGCGGAGGGCACGCCCACCACCGGGATCGGGCCGGAGGCCGACGGGATGTCCCCGAGCGAGGCGCGGTGGTCGTGGCCGTGCAGCACCATTTTTTTTGCTCGGCGCGGCCTGTCCGATCGCCTCGCGCACCGCCTCGGCGTCGCGCAGGTCGCGGTGGAACGCCCGCTCGCCCACCGGCGGATGGTGGATCATCACGGCGCGGAACAGGCCCTCTTCGCCCAGCCGGCGCAGGAGGCCGGAAAGCCGCGCGCGCTGGGCCCGGCCGACCGCCCCGCTGGCGAGGAACACCGCCGTCGGCACCGCGGTGGAGACGCCGACGATGGCCACCGGCCCGCGCCGGCGCACATAGGGGAACGCGTCCACGTCCACCGGCGTGTGCGGGTGGCTGTCGTCGCCGGCGAGGAACGGCGCCCAGTGCTCCAGATGGTAGTGCATCGCCGAGCGGACATAGGCATCGTGGTTGCCGGGCACGACGCTCACCTTGTCCGCCGGACCGAGCGCGGTGAGGAAGGCGGCGCCGGTGTCGAACTCCGCCGGCAGGCTCACATTCACGAGGTCGCCGGTGACGCAGATGTGGTCGGGGGCCTGCGCCAAAAGATCGTCCATGAGTGGGCGCAGGGTCGCCGCGCCGAAATTGCGCCGCCGCGCGCCGATCCAGTTCATCATGCCGAAGAAGCGCTTGCCCAGCAGCTCGGAGAGCCGGGCCTCCGGAATCGGGCCGAGATGGGGATCGGACAGGTGGGCGATCACGAACATGGCAGCCTCGGCGCGGGGACGGCGCCTTCCCTTTAGGCGATCGGGGCGCGGTCGGAAACCTTCGCCTGCCTTGAGGCGGACGCACTCGCCCGCTAATCGGGGGTCATGGCCGATCTTTCCTCCTCCTCCTCCCTGCTGCGCCGCGCGCGCGATCTCGTTCCCAAGAGCTGGCGGGGCGACCTGCCGGTGGTGCCGGTGGTGCGCCTGTCGGGCGCCATCGGCATGAGCTCGCCCTTCAGCCAGAGCCTCACCCTCGCCGGGGTGGCGAAGCCGCTGGAGAAGGCATTCTCCATGAAGAAGGCGCCGGCGGTGGCGCTGCTCATCAATTCGCCCGGCGGCGGGGCGGTGCAGTCGCACCTGATCTTCAAGCGCATCCGCGCGCTGGCGGAGGAGAAGGACAAGCACGTCTTCGCCTTCGTCGAGGACGTGGCGGCCTCCGGCGGCTACATGATCGCCTGCGCGGCGGACGAGATCTTCGCCGATCCCTGTTCCATCGTCGGCTCCATCGGGGTGCTGACGGCGGGCTTCGGCTTCAGCGAGGCGATGGCCCGCCTCGGCATCGAGCGGCGCGTCTACACGGCGGGCGAGAAGAAGATGATGCTCGATCCCTTCCGCCCCGAGCGCCCCGAGGACGTGGAACGGCTCGACACGCTCTTGAAGGAACTGCACGTGGTGTTCGCGGACCTCGTGCGCTCCCGGCGCGGCGAGGCGCTGAACGCGAGCGACGAGACGCTGTTCTCCGGCGAGTTCTGGCTCGCCACCCAGGCCGCCGGCCTCGGCCTCGTGGATGGGTTCGGCGACGTGCGGTCCATCCTCAAGGCACGCTATGGCGAGGACGTGCGGATGCCGCTGATCCAGCCGCCCGGCCCGTTCTTCCGGCCGCCGGCCGGCGGCTTCAGCGCCGCCGCGGCCCACGGCGCGCTGGCGGCGGTGGAGGAGCGCCTGCTCTGGGGCCGCTTCGGTCTCTAGCCGCGCAGCAGCAGGCGGGCGATGTCGGCCTTGAGGGCCGGCAGCAGCTCGGCCTCGAAGAACGGGTTCTTGCGGATCCAGCCGGTGTTGCGCCAAGACGGGTGGGGCAAGGGATAGACCATGGTGTGCCCGCCTGCCGCGGCAGCCGAGCGCACCGCGCGCCAGTTGGCCACCGTCTCGGTCAGGCCGCGGCCGATCAGGTGTCCGAGGCCGAGGCGCTTCAGGTGATAGGCCTGCGCCGGCCGCCCCACCGCCAGCACCAGAGCGAAGTTCGGCAGGGCCGCGAACAGTGCGTCGTGCCAGGTGGCGGCGCATTCGCGCCGGGGCGGCAGGTCCGCGCCCTTGGCGTCCTGTCCCGGAAAGCAGAAGCCCATGGGGGCGATGGCGATGCGCGCCACGTCGTAGAAGGTTTCGCTGCTTACGCCCATCCAGGCGCGCAGCCGGTCGCCCGAGGCGTCGGTGAAGGGCAGGCCGGAGAGGTGCACCTTTGTGCCGGGCGCTGGCTCGCCACCAGGATGCGGGCGGTGGAGGACACCCGCAGCACCGGCCGCGGCGCATGGGGCAGAGGCGCGCCGCGCGGCGCCTCCACGCACAGCCGGCAGGCGCGGATGCGCGCGACGAGCGCGTCGAGGGCGGCGTCAGATGTCGAGTTGAGGCCATCCTCCGCCACGCCTGAAATAGGCGCCGTCCACCTCGTCGCGCCGCGCCCACATGGCGTCGCCCATATGGGTGAGGAGGATGCGCCTGGCGCCGAGATCGGCGCGGCGCTCGGCGATGGTTCGGTAGGCGAGATGACCCACCGGCGAGCCCTCGAACATGTAGCTCTCGCAGATGAAGAGGTCGGCGCCCTGGGCGATGGGCAGCAGCGCCTCGGTCCATTCCGTGTCGCCGGAGAAGGCGAGGGTGCGCGCCCCGTCGGTGAGGCGCAGCGCGGTGGAGGGCGCGCCGGAGGGGTGGATGACCGCGGCGGTGGTGAGCGTGAACGGGCCGTGGGCGGTGGTGGAGCCCGGCTCCACCTCGATCACCTCCCAGGCGAAGCGCCAGGCATTGGCGCCCATGCGCGGGAACAGCGCCTCCATGGTGGTCTCGAGCCGCGCCCGGGTGCCCGGCGGGCCGACGATGGCGAGCGGCTTGGTGCGCCTGTGCACGAACTGCCCGTCCAGCAGCAGGAAGGGCAGGCCGCCGAAATGGTCGCCGTGCAGGTGGCTGAGGAAGACGATGTCGATCGCCGCCGGATCAAGCCCCAGCCGGTGGAAGGCCACCGGGGCGCTGGCGCCGAAGTCGAGCGTCACGGTCAGCCCGGCCGCCGCGACGAGATAGCAGGAATTGCTGCGCCCGCCGGAGCCGAACGCATCCCCGCAGCCGACCACTTTCAGATGCATGTGGGATCAGGCCTTCGCGCTCGGGCGCTCGGAGACGAGGCTCTTCCAGCGCAAAAGGTGGCTGAACGCCTCGGGCACCTCGATGCGGATCACCCGCATGAAGTCGAGCGCTACCATGGCGGTGATGTCGGCCACCGTGAAGCGGTCGCCGGCCATGTAAGCGCGCTCCGCCAGTTCCAGGTTCAGGAATTCGAGATAGGCCATGACCTTGGGCCGGTTGGCCTCGCCCCATTCGGGCACCTGCGGGACCTCCACCGGGGCCATGCCGGGATTGGTGTGGCGCAGCACGAACATGATGGGATAGAGCAGCTCCAGCTCCACCCGGCGCTGCCACATCTCCACCAGGCCCTGCTCCACCGGGGTGCGGCCGAACAGGTTGGGCTCCGGCTTCAGCGCCTCGAAATAGCGGCAGATGGCCATGGTCTCGGTGATCACCGTGCCGTCGTCGAGCACCAGGGCCGGCACCCGCTGGCGCGGATTGATGCGGGTGAAGTCCGGGCTCTTCTGCTCCATCTTGCCGAGGTCCACCGGCACCAGCTCCACCTCGATGCCCTTTTCGGCGAGGAAGACGCGCACCCGGCGCGGGTTGGGGGCGCGTCCCGAATCATAGAGCTTCATGGCGTCGGCCTTTCCTCACGGCTGTTATTGGCGAGGCACAGAACACCCCGCAGGGGCCGGACGCAAGGCATGACAGCGGGGCGCCGCCATGCGCCGGCGGAAGGGCGGTAAAGGCGTAGATGGCGGCGGCGTTCAGCCGCGCGGCGCGCTCTGGCGGGCCAGCCACTGGGGGAAGGTGGCGCCGGCATAGCCCTTCTGCGCCACATAGCGGAACATGGCGGCAAATTCCGGCGGCGCCAGCAGGCCGGGCATGCGCGCCACCTCCTTCACCCGGCCTCCACCTCGGCGAAGAACTGGAAGGTGGGCGTGGCGCGGATGCCCTCGCGGGTGCCGAGCGCCTTCTCCGAGAGGCGGGCGCCGTCGAAGGCCGTCACCTCGCGGGCGCCGAACAGGTCGAGGTGGACGATATCGAAGGTCGCCTTGATCGGCCCCTCAATGGCGGGGTCGGCGAAATATTCGGTGTGGAGGCGCTTGCACAGCGGGCAGCCGCGCTGGCTCCACTGGAGGGCGAAGCCGTGCCCCCGGGCGGCGGCCGCGGCGAGGTCCTCCTTAAGGTCCAGGAATCCCTCCACATACCAGTCCTGGGTGTAGAGCCCGTCGTCGCCGAGCCGCGTCGCGGCGCGGGCCGGCCCGGCGGCGAGGCCGCTGGCAAGTCCGCTGCCAAGTCCGCCGGCGAGCACGCCGGCGATGAGTGCGCGGCGCGAGGGTCCGGATGCGGCGTTGCGTTTGGCTCCCATGGCGTCCTCCCTGTGCGTGTCAGCCGATGGCGCCGAAGGCCGGCACCCGGTCGAGCAGCCATTGCGCCACCTCGGGCATGAGCCCGGTGACGAAGATCACCCCGGTCGCCACCAACAGGGCGCCCGAAATCTCTCGATCAGCCCCAGGCGCTTCTTCACCGCCGCCGCCCAGGAAAGGAACGGGCCGGCGAACAGGGCGGCCAGCAGGAACGGGATGCCGATGCCGGCGGCATAGACCGCGAGCAGCAGCGCGCCGCGCCCGAGCGAGGCCTCGGCCCCGGCGACGATGAGGATGGCCGCCAGCACCGGCCCGACGCAGGGCGACCAGCCGAAGCCGAAGGCGAGGCCGATGACATAGGCGCCGAGGAGCCCCGCCGGCTTCTCGCGCACCTCCAGCTTCGCCTGGCGGTAAAGGAAGGGGATGCGCACCAGGCCCAGCATGTGCAGGCCGAAGACGATCAGCAGCACGCCCGAGGCGATGGTCAGCGGGCCGGCAAAGCGCATCAGCGCCTGGCCCAGCGTCGAGGCGGTGGCGCCGAGCAGAATGAAGACGGTGGAGAAACCCAGGACGAAGGCGAAGGCGGCCGCCACCACGGCGCGGTTCGCCGGCCGCCGGCGTCGCGCCGGCTCCGGCGGGCGCGGCCTCGGCGGCGCCGGCGAGGAAGCCGAGATAGGCCGGCACCAGCGGCGAGCACGCAGGGCGAGGCAAAGGACGAGGAGACCGGCGACGAACGCGCCGGGCAGGCTCACATCCAGCGACATGGCGCGTCCTCTCGGCGCTTCCGCGCGCCGCGCTGTTTGGTCTCGGGCGGATTTGATCCGCCTCAATTCGGCGCGCGACGTCCGGTAGAATAATATATTCGCATGCGATAATATGTAAAGCGGCCTGAGCCCTGGCGAGCGTCCGAAGGAGTGCCCGATATGTCCAGCGTGCGCGTGCGCAAGAGCGGTATTGCTAGCGGTGTTGCTGGCGGACTCGCTCGCGGTCTTGCCTGCGTCCTGCTGGCCGCGCTCGCGTCGTCGGGGTCGGCACGGGCGGCGGAACTGGTGATGTTCGAGCGGCCGGGCTGCAGCTATTGCCGCCAGTTCGATGCCGAGGTCGCGCCGATCTACGGCCGTACCGAGGAAGGCCAGCGGGCGCCGCTGCGTCGCGCCACGTTGTCCAGCGGCCTCGGCGCGCTGCTCAATGATGACGCGGGGGGCATCGCGCTCGCGGCGCCGGTGCGCTACGCACCCACCTTCGTCCTGGTGGAAGGGGGGCGGGAGGTGGGCCGCATCACGGGCTACCTGTCGCAGGAGGCGTTCTGGGGCCTGCTCGGCGCCATGACGCGCGATCTTCCCGCCAGGAATTCCCGTGCCCCGGATCATCCGGCCACGGCGCGCAATTGAAGCGGATGAACAAGGGAGCGGACCGGCATCGGCGATGTGCACAGTTTGCGGGCGGCGGCGATTTTTTCGCCTTTGATGGTTCGACCTGGGCGATTCGCGCCACTAAGATGCACCGCACACAGCGCCCGGCGTGTTCCCGCCGGCGGATCGCCGACTGAGAGGTCTGGAAACGACGATGTCGCCAATCCTGTCCACGCGGATCGAGGACGAACTGCGCGAAGGCCCGGAGATTTCGCCCGAGCTGGACCAGCTCATGCGCAACGCCCGCAAGGCGAGCGACTTCCTCAAGGCTCTCTCGCACGAGAACCGCCTGCTGCTGCTGTGCCTTCTGGCCGAGCGGGAGCGCTCGGTGACCGAGCTGGAGAACATCCTCTCCTTGCGCCAGCCCACCGTGTCGCAGCAATTGGCGCGGCTGCGGCTCGACGACCTCGTCACCACCCGCCGCGACGGCAAGACCATCTATTACAGCCTTGCCAATGACGATGTGCGGCGGGTGATCTCGGTGATCTACTCGATTTATTGCGAGCCGGCCGCCGCCGCCGAAAAATGAGCTGAGGCAAGGGGCCGGTGGCCTACCGCCGGACCGCGCGCGTGCGCACGATCACCATTGCCTATTGCGGGATTGGAAAAAGCCGAGAAGATATTCCCCAACGGCGCCTGGTCGGCGGCGGGGAGGCTGCGGTGCGCATCGCATCGGCCGCCGGACGCCCTGAACGGCGTGCCCCGAGGGTCCGAACCTTCAAAGAACAGCGCCGGCGACCGCCGACCCGGAACGGGCGGCGGCGTCACGGGAGGACCGGCGCATGGACATTTCAAACCCCTGGTGGGTCGCGCTCGCCGGCCTTCTGGTTGGCGGCGTCGCCGGCTTCGCCGTGTTCCGGGCGCGCCTGTGCACCTTCGGCGCACTGGAGGACGCCATGGTGGGCGCCGATTTTCGCCGCCTGAAGGTGTTCGGCCTGGCGCTCGGCGTTGCGCTCATCGGCACCCAGCTGCTGGTGGCGCTGGACGTGCTGGCGCCGGAGCGCACCAATTATGTGGGCGCCGCGCTGCCCTGGTTCGGCATCCTGTTCGGCGGGCTGCTGTTCGGCCTCGGCATGGCGCTGGTGGGCACCTGCGCCTTCGGCTCGCTGGTGCGGCTCGGCGGCGGCGACCTGCGCAGCCTCGTGGTGCTCATGGTCTATGGCGCGGTCGCCTATGCCACGCTGCGCGGCGCGCTGGCCGGCTTCCGGGTGGACGTGATCGAGGGCGTCCAATTGCCCATGCCCGCCGGCACGCAGTCCGATCTGCCCTCGGTGCTCGGCCGGCTGAGCGGCATCGACTTCCGGATGATGCTGGCCGTGGTGATCGGCATCGGCCTGATCGGGCTTGTGTTTGCCGATGCCCGTCTGCGGCGCGCGCCCCGGCTGGTGACCGCCGGCGCGCTGCTCGGCCTCGCGGTGATCGCCGGCTGGATGGCGACCTTGTTCCTGGTGGACGAATTCGCGCATCCCGTCGCCCCGCAGAGCCTCACCTTCGTCTCGCCGGTGGCGCGCGGCTTCTTCGGGCTGGTGTTCGTCACCGAGAGCCTCGCCGAGTTCGGCATCGGCTCGGCCGCCGGCGTGGCGCTCGGCGCGGCGCTCGCCGCGCTGCGCGCCGACGAGTTCCGCTGGGAGGCGTTCGACGATCCGCGCGAGATGAAGCGCCATCTTCTGGGCGCGGTGCTGATGGGGGTGGGCGGCATCCTGTGCGGCGGCTGCACCATCGGCCAGGGCATCACCGCCGGCTCGCTGATGGCGCTGTCCTGGCCGCTGGCGGTGCTCGGCATGGCGGCCGGCGCGCGGCTCGGCATCGCCCTTTTGATGGAGGGCTCGTTCACCGACTTCCTGCGCGGCACCGCGCTCGCCATGCGCGCGCGGCGGGCCGGCGGCGACGGGCCGCCGTGAGGCTCAGGCGGCCCGGTAGGCCGCCAGATAGTGGCGCTCGAACTCGCGCTTCAGCAGGTGGAACACCCCCAGCCGCGGCAGGGTGACGTTGTAGCGCGGATTGCGGAACACCAGCATGCCCGCGTCCAGCGTGTCGACGATGCACACCAGTTCCGGCTTGAAGGTGACGTCCGCCGGCCGTCCGGCCAGTGCCGCGGCGATGTTGCGGACCGCCGCTTGGCCTGGAGGTCCGCCTGGTGCGCCTGCTTGGGCATCCAGTCGGGCCCGGGGAAGGAGCCGGCGTCGCCGGCCACATAGACGTCCTTCAGCCCCTTGACGGCGCAGGTGGCGTCCGCGGCGATGAAGCCGCCGGGCGAGAGCGGCAGGCAGCTGTCCTCAAGCCAGGCGGGGCCGGTGAGGCCGGGCATGAACAGGATCAGGTCGGCCTCGACCTCCCCGCCCTCGCTCACCACGCGGTCCTCTTCGAAGCGCACCAGCTTATGGCCGAGATGGGTGGCGATGCCGCGCTGCTCCATCTGCGCCAGCAGGCCGGTGACCGCCCGCGCGCCGAGCCGCTGGCCGGGCTCGCGCGAAGGGTTGAAGAAGACGAGGTCGACGGCATCGCGGCGCCCCTGCCGGCGCAGCAGCGTGTCGAGGCCGAACAGGAACTCGAACATGGGCCCGCCGCGCACCGCCGAGGGCTCCTGCGGGTTGGCGGCGAAGCCCACCGCGACGCGGCCGGTCTCGAGGCGGGCGAGGCGCTCGCGCACCGCCTCGGCAGCGGCGATGCCTTCGCAGGGAATGAACGCGTGCTCGATGCCCGGCAGCTTGCGCAGATAGCGCCCGCCGCTGGCGATCAGCAGCACGTCGTTGGCGAGCGGGCCGGCGGTGGTCTCGACCGTGCGGCCGGCATCGGTCACGCCGGTGACGCGGGCCTCCAGATGGGTGACGCCGTGGGCCGCGAAGAAGCCCTTGAGCGGCACTTCCAGGTCGCTGGCGCGCCGCAGGCCCGCCGGCACCCAGATCAGGCTCGGCAGATAGGTCAGCCGGGCCGTGGGCGAGACCAGGACGATCTCCGCCTCCACCCTGCGCCGCCGGAGCTCGCGCACGGCGGTGAGGGCCGCGAAGCCCGAGCCGAGGATGGCGATGCGCCGGCGGGCGCCAAGGTCGGTCGCGGCCATGGCGCTCACTGCCGCGGGCTTGAGCCGGCCGGCGGTCTCGGCGGCGCTCTCGCGCGGGCCGAAATCGCCGTCCACGTCGGCGCCGAGGTCCGCCCGCCACGGCCGCCAGCGCTCCAGCGCGATGAGGCCGACGACGATCGCCGCCGCAAGGCCCGCCGCGAGCATCCAGTAGGGGATGCCGGTGAGGTCCATGAAGGTGATCCGGCCCGGCGCCGGTGAGCAGCATCGGCTTCAGCGTTGGCTCCGCATAGGAGAAGGCCATGGCGCCGGCGATGCCGCCCAGAAGGGTGAAGATCGCGTCGCGGTAGCCCACCCCCACCTGTGCCAGCACCGTGCCCGGGCAGGCGCCGGCGAGCGCGATGCCGGCGCCCAGCACCAGCCCGCCGATCACGTCCGCCGCATAGAGGGTCGGCTTGGGCGCGAGCTTGGCGAGGCCGAGGCCGTGCAGCGCCGCGATCACCACCGCGCCGGTGGCGACGGCGGTCAGGAAGACCTTCAGCATGATGAAGTTCCGCATCTGCATCTGGCCGACGATCATGCCGGGCTCGAAGACGCGGGACTTCTCCAGGGCGAGGCCGAACACGGCGCCCATGAGGAGGCCGATGACGATGGCTTGGACGAGGGACATGGACATGCTCCTTCGGGTCGCGCGCGTCAGATGCGGCGCAGCAGGAGAAAGGCGGTGGCGATGCCGCCGACGAACATGAAGGTGACGGCGATGGTGGAGGAGACCGCCATCTGCGCCATGCCGGACAATCCGTGGCCGGAGGTGCAGCCGTCCGCGAGGCGGGCGCCGAACAGCATCAGGAAGCCGGCGCCGAAGGCGACCGCGTAGCGCACCGCCGGACTGGCCGTGCCGAGCGCCCGCGCCCAGATCGGCGAGATGGGCTGGCGCTTCGCGCCCGACAGGGTCTTGGAGAGCAAGGCGCCGAGCGCCACCCCCACCACCAGCGCCACCTGCCACCAGTTCTTGGCCGAGGCCGCCATGTGGTTCGCCACATATTTGATCTGCGTCACGGAGGGATCGAGCAGGGCGGCCAAGTATCCGCCGACCGTGACGTACGACGACGACGCGCCGAGCGCGGTCTCGATCAGGAGGAAAGCGGGCACCTGAAGCAGCCCGATGAGGATGCCGGCCGCATAAGGCGACCAAGCCTTGTGCCGGAAGACGCATCCGGCGGACGAACAGGCGGCCATGAGCTTGCTCCCTTTTTCGGGGGCGTCCGCGCCGTTCCCTTAAGGGAAGAAAAAGCGTCCGGCGCCCTTGAAACATTCAGAGTTATTAAATTAGATTATCTGAATGTTAGCGCAAGGGCAAATTTGGATCCTTGCGCCGCAGCGGGCCGGGCGTCGGCATCGGCCTGGGGGAGGATGTCCATGAACAACAGCGCCAAACACCATGTCCTGTCGGCAGAATTCGGCGCCGGCGCTTTCTGGCGGGGGCGCTTGCGGCGCTCGGCGCCGGCACGCTGCCCGCGCCGCGCGGGCCGAAAAAGCTCCGCACCCGGCGCGCGCAT
>NZ_JBNFNU010000113.1:0-11338 GCF_057364445.1 Xanthobacter sp. BG11Y11_SDJG | reverse complement strand
CACTTCTAGAGCGCGATTGGATCGCCCCGGCTGCGCTTGATCGGACACCTGCGGGCTTCGCCGCGCGTTCGGGCGCACCCCTCACGCGGCGTCGCGGCCGCCGGCCGCTGCCGCGATCAGGCGCTCGAAGGCGGGGCGGAACTTGGCGTCGATCAGCTTCGCCCCGGCCCGCATCTCGTCCGTGGTCACGCCGCTTGAGGTGTTGATGCGCCGCTGGCGGAACTGCGCGGCGCGCTCCGGAAGGCCGAGCGCGCTGATAAAGGCCGGGATGATGCCGCCCGCGCTTGCCGCCGCCTCGTAGGAGAGCAGGCGCAGCTCGCCCTTGGCGGCGGCGCGCCATTTTTCCGCCAGCACATCATAGTCGAGCCGCAGGATCACCTCGCCCGGCGGCTGGTAGGCGCCCTCCGCCAGCACGCCGGCCAGGAATTCCGCGAACGGCACCTGGATGTTCTGCAACGGAAACTCGCGGTAGAGCGAATTGGCATAGGCGCCCGGCGCCCGCAGATACATGAGGTAGACCGGCCTCCAGCCGGCCTCATGAATGCGGCGGTCCAGCTCGGCCAGCGCCTGCGGCCGGTCGGCGAGGAACTGGAACTCCTCGGAGGAAACCACGGCCTGCGGGCTGTCGATCTCGCTGAGTTCCGCCAAGAGCGCGTCGATGCCGCCGTGCGCGACCTTCGCCCGCGGGTCGCCCATCAGCAGCCAGGGAATGTTGTGATGGCCCGAGGAGCGCGCCGAAGGGCAGCCGGCCTTCGGCACGTAGGTGCCGTAGCGCACGAGCTTGCCGCCGTGCCGGTTGAGATACCACTGCACCGAGGTGGTGCCGGTCTTGTGGGTGCCGGCATGGACGAAGAGCGTGCGCATCTGGAGCCGTTTCGGCGTGGATCAGGGGAGGGGACTTTCCTCCAGAGAGGACCGGCGGTGCAAGGCGGAGCGGAACCGGCCACGGCCCCGCATTGGCTTGCGGCGCGAGAAGCCATGTGGAAACCAGGGATCGTTGGCGCCGATCCTCATCTCCCATGCGCCGCGCCCCGCCGAAGGACGCGAACGGGGCTATGCTCTGCGCCACGCAGGTTGCCGCTGCGCGATTCGCGATCGAGACCGAACGAGACCCATGCCCGATCCCGGCTTCATCCATCTGCATGTGCACTCCTCCTACTCGCTGCTGGAGGGGGCGATCTCCATCGGCAAGCTGGCGGACCTCGCCAAGGCGGACGGCCAGCCGGCGATGGCGCTCACGGACACGGGCAATCTCTTCGGCGCGCTGGAATTCTCGGAGAAGATGGCCGGCTCGGGCATCCAGCCCATCGCCGGCGTCTCGCTCGCGCTGGACCTACCGGAGCCGCCCGGCCCGCGCGGGGTGGTGCTGAAGGCAAGGAAGCCGCGCGTGGTCCTGCTCGCCAAGGACGAGGCGGGATGGCGCAATCTGATGCGTCTCGTCTCGCGCTCGTTCCTGGAGACCGCGAGCGAGGACGAGCCGCGCATCCTCCTCGACTGGCTGGCATCGGCCCATCAGGGCCTGATCGCGCTGACGGGCGGCCCGTCGGGACCGGTCGATCTCGCTTTGGCCGGCGGCCATGCGGACCTCGCCGCCCAGAGGCTCGATGCCCTTGCCGCCATCTTCGGCGACCGGCTCTATGTGGAATTGCAGCGCCACGGCACCGACGCCGAGCGCCTCGCCGAGCCGCAGCTTCTGGACCTCGCTTACGCCAAGGGCCTGCCGCTGGTGGCGGCGAACGAGCCGTTCTTCGGCTCCCATGCGGACTATGAGGCACACGACGCGCTGGTCTGCATCGCCGAGGGGCGTCTCGTCTCCGAGGGCGACCGGCGCCGCCTGACCGCAGAGCACCGCTTCAAGACCCGCAAGGAGATGCTGGACCTGTTCGCGGACCTGCCGGAGGCCACCGCGAACAGCGTCGAGATCGCCCGGCGCTGCGCCTTCCGGGTGAAAACGGTGAAGCCGATCCTGCCGCGCTTCACCTCGGGGGCCGGGGAGGGCGATCCGCTCGCGGAGGAGGCGGCGGAGCTGGAGCGCCAGGCCAAAGAGGGGCTCGCCGAGCGCCTCGCCAAGCACGGCCGCGCCGGCCGTCGGAGGTCGCCGCCTATGAGGAGCGGCTCGCCTACGAGATTTCCGTCATCACCAAGATGAAGTTCCCCGGCTACTTCCTGATCGTGTCGGACTTCATCAAATGGGCCAAGGCGCACGACATCCCGGTCGGGCCGGGCCGCGGCTCGGGCGCCGGCTCGCTGGTGGCCTATTCGCTCCAGATCACCGACCTCGACCCGCTGCGGTTCGGCCTGCTGTTCGAGCGCTTCCTGAACCCGGACCGCGTGTCCATGCCCGACTTCGACGTGGACTTCTGCCAGGAGCGCCGCGACGAGGTGATCCACTACGTCCAGGAGCGCTATGGGCGCGCCCAGGTGGCGCAGATCATCACCTTCGGCACCTTGCAGGCGCGCGGCGTGCTGCGCGACGTGGGCCGGGTGCTGGAAATGCCCTACGGCCAGGTGGACAAGCTGTGCAAGCTGGTGCCGCAGAACCCGGCCAACCCGGTCACGCTGAAGCAGGCCATCGCCGACGAGCCGCGCCTCCAGGCAGCCAAAGACCAGGAGGAGGTGGTCAAGCGCGCCTTCGACATCGCCGTGCGGCTGGAGGGGCTCAACCGCCACGCCTCCACCCATGCGGCCGGCATCGTCATCGGCGACAGGAAGCTCGACGAACTGGTTCCTCTCTACCGCGATCCCAAGTCCGACATGCCGGTCACCCAGTACAACATGAAGTGGGTGGAGCAGGCGGGGCTCGTGAAGTTCGACTTCCTCGGCCTCAAGACGCTGACCGTGATCGAGAAGGCGGTGCAGCTGATCCGCGCGCGCGGGATCGACCTCGACATCTCGAAAATCCCGCTCGACGATCCCAAGACCTACGCCATGCTGGCCAAGGGCGAGACGGTGGGCGTGTTCCAGGTGGAAAGCGCGGGCATGCGCCGCGCGCTGGTGGACATGAAGGCCGACCGCATCGAGGACATCGTGGCGCTGGTTGCGCTCTACCGTCCCGGCCCCATGGCCAATATCCCGGTCTATTGCGACTGCAAGCACGAGCGGGCGAAGCCGGACTATATCCACCCCAAGCTCGAGCCGTATTTGAAGGAGACGTTCGGCGTCATCATCTACCAGGAACAGGTGATGCAGATCGCCCAGGCGCTTTCGGGCTACTCGCTGGGCGAGGCCGACTTGCTGCGCCGCGCCATGGGCAAGAAGATCCGCGCCGAGATGGACAAGCAGCGCTCGCGCTTCGTCTCGGGCGCGGTGGAGCGCGGCATCGAGAAGGCGCAGGCCGACACCATCTTCGACCTGCTCGCCAAGTTCGCGGACTACGGCTTCAACAAGTCGCACGCCGCAGCCTATGCGCTGGTGGCCTACCAGACCGCCTGGCTGAAGGCGAACCACGCCACCGAATTCCTCGCCGCCTCCATGACGCTCGACAAGGGCAACACCGACAAGCTCGCGGAATTCCGCCAGGAAGCGCAGCGCCTCGGCATCGAGGTGGTGCCGCCGAACATCAACCTGTCGGCCCGCGAGTTCGGCGTGAAGGACGGCAAGATCATCTATGCCATGGCCGCCATCAAGGGCGTCGGCGAGGCGGCGGTGGAGGCGCTGGTGGCCGCGCGCGGGGAGCGTCCTTTCGCCAGCCTGTCGGATTTCGCCTCGCGCCTGCCGGTGAAGCTGGTGAACAAGCGCACTTTGGAGAGCCTTGCGGCCGCCGGCTGCTTCGACACGCTGGAAAAGAACCGCGCCAGGGCCTTCGCCGCCATCGACGCCATCGCCGCCCACGCCGCGCGCGAGGAGCAGGGGCGGGCCATGGGCCAGAACGACATGTTCGGCTCGGGGCCGGTGGCCGCCGAGCTGCCGCTGCCGGACGCCGCGCCCTGGATGCCGGCCGAGCGGCTGCAGAAGGAATACGACGCCGTCGGCTTCTTCCTGACCGGCCATCCGCTCGACGACTATGCCGAGGCGCTGAAGAAGCTGCGCGTGCGGCCCTACCAGGACTTCGCGCGCGGGGTGCGGGCCGGCGACACGTTCGGCCGGCTTGCGGCAACCGTCGTGTCGCGCCAGGAGCGGCGCACAAAGTCGGGTACCCGCATGGGGATCGTCGGGCTCTCCGATCCCTCGGGCCATTACGAGGCGGTGATCTTTTCCGAGGGGCTCGCGCAATTGCGCGACCTCCTGGAGCCGGGCACGGCGCTGCTGCTCACGGTGGCGGCCGAGCTGCAGGGCGAGGACGTGCGGGTGCGGATCCAGAACTGCGAGCGGCTCGACGCGCTCACCGCACGCAGCCACAAGGGCTTGCGCATCTTCCTGCGGTCGCCGGAGCCGATCGAGGGCATCGCCCGGCGGCTCGCGGACGGCGGCAGGGAGAGCGCCAAGGGCGGCGCGGACGCCGGCTCTGGCGCGGTCAGCCTGGTGCTGCTGGTGGATGACGCCAAGGCGGAGGTCGAAGTCAATCTGCCCGGGCGCTATCCGATCTCGCCGCAGATTGCCGGCGCCATCAAGGCAATACCCGGCGTCGTGGCGGTGGAGGCGGCGGCGTGAGATACACGCTGTTACTTTAAAAACCTATGGCCGGGGCCGGGCGAAGCTTGTCGCAGTGCACCAATCCGACTTATTGTCCGGCCGGTCAGGGCAATAACCGGAACCAGAGGTCGAACCCGCGTGTCCGCACAGCCGTTTTTCGGGCGGAGCGGGCGACGAGGAGTGTTCATGCAGCCTGCGAAGCGTGCCGTTCTCATCCTCGGCATGCACCGAAGCGGCACGTCATTGTGCTCCAAGATCGTCCACCTGATGGGCTTTGAAGCGCCCAGGACCCTGATGGCCGCCAACGAGGCCAATCCGGAAGGCTATTGGGAATCCGAGGTCATCTACAAGCTGAATGACCGGATTTTCGAGGCGTGCGGGACGCAATGGCACAAGCGCACCCGGATGACGGCGGACCCGATCGCGCTCACGCGCCGGAACGGCCTGTACCACGAGCTGACGGAACTGCTGGCGAGCGAATTCGGCGCCGCGGACCGGATCGTCCTGAAGGATCCGCGAATCTCGCGCCTGGTGCCGCTCTACGAGGCCGCACTGCTCGACTTGGGCTATCGCCCGACGCCGGTGCTGGTGGTGCGCAATCCCATGGAGGTGGCGGCGTCGCTGGCCAAGCGCGACCAGTTCACCACCGAGCGTGCCGTGCGGCTCTGGCTGCGCCACACGCTCGACGCGGAGCGCGCGACGCGCGGGCGGGCGCGGGCCGTCATATCCTATGAGGAAACGCTCCAGGACTGGCGCGTGGTGGTGTGCAAGGTGGCCGAAGCCCTGGGCGAGCCCGCCGAGCCGCTGTTGGCGCAGGCCGAGGAGCGGACCACCGAAGCGGCGCGGACCGACCTGCGGCACCATGCGCTGGCGCCGCCGGCCCCCACATCCTGGTTCCGATTCCTGTCGCGCCGCGCCTACGCCACGATGCAGGAACTGCTGGACGATCCCAACGACGTCGCCGCCGTGCGCAAGCTCGACCGCATCGCCGTCGCGTTCGAGACGTTCTGACGCGACGGTGTGAGGTCCAGAGGAACGACCGCGCGCGCGTCCCGCGGTCGTCGGATGCCGCCATTGCGGCGTTCGCCGCGCCGGCATCTTGCCTCTTGCAGCCGGCTCGCCTATAAGCCCGCCCATTCCGCACGCGGACATTCGGCCCAAATGGGCCATCCGGTGCCTTCGTCCCCGACGGGCCGAGGGTACGTCCGCGGAGGCTCAACCGGAGAATACCAAAGTGGCGCTTCCCGATTATTCGATGCGCCAGCTGCTTGAAGCTGGCGTGCACTTCGGCCATCAGGCCCACCGTTGGAACCCCAAGATGGCTCCGTACATCTTCGGCGTTCGCAACAACATCCATATCCTCGATCTGTCGCAGACCGTGCCCGCGCTCCACCGCGCGCTGCAGGCGGTGTCCGACACGGTGGCCCAGGGCGGCCGCGTGCTGTTCGTCGGCACCAAGCGCCAGGCCCAGGAGCAGGTGGCCGACGCCGCCCGCCGCTCCGCCCAGTATTATGTGAACCACCGCTGGCTCGGCGGCATGCTCACCAACTGGAAGACCATTTCCAACTCCATCGCGCGGCTGAAGAAGCTGGAGGAGATCTTGGCGGCGCCGGAGGCTTCCGCCGGCTACACCAAGAAGGAGCGCCTGACGCTCTCGCGCGAGAAGGAGAAGCTCGACAAGGCGCTGGGCGGCATCCGCGACATGGGCGGCCTGCCGGACCTGCTGTTCGTGATCGACACGAACAAGGAAGACATCGCCGTGAAGGAGGCGCAGCGCCTCGGCATTCCGGTGGCGGCCATCCTCGACACCAATTGCGATCCGGACGGCATCGCCTATCCGGTTCCGGGCAATGACGACGCCGGCCGGGCGATCCAGCTGTATTGCGAGCTCGTGGCGCGCGCCGCCATCGACGGCATCGGCCGCGGCCACACCGATCTCGGCATTGACGTCGGCGCCGAAGAGGCGCCGCTGGTGGAGGACCTGCCGGCGGAGACCAGCATCTGGTCGACCTTCGAGCCGCTGTCGGGCCGCGCGGCGTCGCCGACGATCTCAAGAAGCTCACCGGCGTCAGCCCGGAGATCGAGCTGAAGCTGAACGACCTCGGCATCTTCCATTTCTGGCAGATCGCCGGCCTCGACGCGGCCGATGCCCACCGCATCGGCGAGGAGGTGGGTCTGCCCGGCCGCGTGGACGGCTGGGTCGCCCAGGCCAAGGAGATGTCCGCCGAGGTGGAGTGACCTCGCCGGCCGGCGGCGCGCGCCCCGTCGCAGAGCTGACAGAATAGTGTGACTTAAGGGCGCCAAGCGCCCACACGGCCGGCTCGGGATCGCCTCGTGCCGGCCGTGGCGCGAGAAGAAGAGGATAGCAAGATGGCCGCGATCACTGCCGCTCTCGTCAAGGACCTGCGTGAGAAGACGCGCCGGCATGATGGACTGCAAGACCGCCCTCACCGAGACGGACGGCGACATCGAGGCCGCGATCGACTGGCTGCGCAAGAAGGGCCTCGCGAAGGCCGCCAAGAAGGCCGGCCGCGTCGCCGCCGAAGGGGCGGTGGCGGTGGAGTCCTCCGGCCACTATGCGGTGGCCGTCGAGGTGAATGCCGAGACCGATTTCGTCGCCCGCAACCCCGATTTCCAGGCCTTCGTGCGTGAGGTGGCCAAGGTCGGCCTCAACACCGACGGCACCCTGGAAGCCATTGCCGGCGCGAAGTTCCCGGGCGAGAGCGTCACCGTCGCCGAGCGCCTCACCGCGCTGATCGCCACCATCGGCGAGAACATGACGCTGCGCCGTTCGGCCAAGCTCACGGTCGCCCATGGCATCATTGCCACCTACGTGCACGGCGCGGTGGTGGAAGGCCAGGGCCGCATCGGCGTGCTGGTGGCGCTCGAATCGAAGGGCGACGTGGACAAGCTCGCGGCGCTCGGCCGGCAGATCGCCATGCATGTGGCGGCGCTCAACCCGCTGGCCCTCGACGCCTCCGGCATGTCCGAGGAGACCATCGCCCGCGAGAAGGCGATCCTGCTCGAGAAGCACCAGGGCAAGCCGGCCAACGTGCAGGACAAGATCGCCGAGAGCGGCATGAAGAGCTTCTTCAAGGAGAACACCCTCCTCGACCAAGCCTTCGTGCATGACGGCTCGAAGTCGGTGGCGCAGGTGCTGAAGGAGGCCGAGGGCCAGGTCGGCGCCCCGGTCGCCCTCACCGGGTTCGTGCGCTACGCGCTCGGCGAAGGCATCGAGAAGGAAGAGACCGACTTCGCCGCCGAGGTGGCCGCCGCCGCCGGCCAGTCCTGATTGCGGGGGAGGGGCTCCCATGGCTGCGTCTTCGGACGATTCGGATTATCCGGAGCCCCGGGCGTCGTTCGCGGCGCCCGGTCTGCCCTATCCCCGCATCCTGGTGAAGGTCTCGGGCGAGGCGCTCATGGGCGCCGAGCCCTTCGGTCTGCACCCGCCGACCGTCGCGGGCATCGCCCGTGACCTGGTGGCCGCGCGCGCGCTCGGCTGCGAGGTGGCGGTCGTGGTGGGCGGCGGCAACATCCTGCGCGGTGCGCGGGTGGCCGACGAGCATCTCGACCGCGCCACCGCCGATCATATGGGCATGCTCGCCACGGTGATGAACGGCCTCGCCCTGGAGCGCGCCATCGAGGCGGCGGGCGCGCCGGCGCGCACGCTTTCGGCCATTCCCATGCCCACCGTATGCGAGCCCTATGCCCGCCAGCCGGCGCTGCGGCATCTGCGGCGCGGCCGGATCGTGGTGCTCACCGGCGGCACCGGCAATCCCTATTTCACCACCGATACCGGCGCGGTGCTGCGCGCCGCCGAGCTGGACTGCGACGCGGTGCTCAAGGCCACCAACGTGGACGGCGTCTACACCGCCGACCCGAAGACCGATCCCGCCGCCACGCGCTATGACCGCCTGACCCACGACGAGGCCATCGCCCGCGATCTCAAGGTGATGGATGCGGCCGCCTTCGCCCTTGCCCGCGAGGCCGCATTGCCGATAATCGTATTCTCCATACGCGAGACGGGGGCGATCGCGGCGGCCGCCAAGGGCGAAGGACGGGTGACCCTCGTCGCCCCGTGACGCGGGCTATACGTTCTCCCACGTCTTCCGAAGTCGCGTGGCGCCGGCCCCGCAGGCTCCGCCGGCCATCGCTCGCACATCGGGCATGGCTGCTGCGGTGTCGGGTGCGGACCGTTTTTGCCGGCGCAGGCAGGCACGTCGCGCTTGCCATCGCCGGCGAGTGGCGCAAGAGGAATGCGGGCGACATCGCGCTCCCGTCGCGGGGCGCATCCGGGCGAGGGACCGGATCGGGGCCTGGCCGGTGGCGGCAGCACCGCCTCCTGCCGGCCGAACGAGAACAAGAGGATTGCCGATGAGCACCGAAAGTTTCGATATGGCCGACCTCAAGCGCCGCATGCAGGGCGCGGTCGGCGTGTTGCGGGATGAACTCGGCGGCCTGCGCACCGGCCGCGCCTCCGCCAGCCTTCTGGACCCCATTACCGTCGAGGCGTACGGGGCCCGGATGCCGCTCAACCAGGTGGCCACCGTCTCGGTGCCGGAGGCGCGTCTGCTGTCGGTGCAGGTGTGGGACCGCGGCATGGTCAATGCGGTGGAAAAGGCCATCCGCGACTCGAATCTCGGCCTCAATCCCTCCACCGAGGGCCAAGTGCTGCGCCTGCGCATTCCGGAACTCAACCAGGAGCGCCGCCAGGAACTGGTGAAGGTGGCCCACAAATATGCCGAACAGGCCCGCGTGGCGGTGCGTCATGTGCGCCGCGACGGCATGGACCACCTCAAGAAGGTGGAAAAGGACGGCGAAATGAGTTCCGATGATATCGATCGGCTCTCCAAGGACGTGCAGAAGGCCACCGACGAGACCATCGCCGAGATCGATCAGACCTTGGCGCAGAAGGAAAAGGAAATCCTTTCCGTTTGAGGCGCCGCGCCGTGAGCCCCGAACCCGCCATGACCCTGCCTGCCGCCGCGACGGATCTGAGCGCCCCCCGCGAAGGCGGGCGTGCGCGTGCCGGCGCACGTGGGCATCATCATGGACGGCAACGGCCGCTGGGCCACCTCCCGCGGCCTGCCGCGGGTGGAAGGTCACCGGCGCGGGGTGGAGGCGCTGCGCCGCTGCGTGCGGGCCGCGCGCGAGATCGGCATCCGCTACCTCACCATCTACAGCTTCTCCAGCGAGAACTGGTCGCGGCCCCTGAGCGAGGTCTCCGAGCTCATGAGCCTGCTGAAGCTGTTCCTGCGCCACGACCTCGCGGAGCTGCACGCGGCCGACGTGCGCATCAAGGTGATCGGCGAGCGCGAGAGCCTCGCCCCCGACATCCGCAACCTGCTGCACGACGCCGAGCAGCTCACCTGCCGCAATGGCGGCCTGACGCTGATCGTGGCCTTCAATTACGGCGCCCGCCAGGAGATCGCCGCCGCGGTGGCGCGCATCGCCGCCGATGCCGCGTCGGGCCGCATCCGGCCCGAGGACGTGAGCGTCGCAATGATCACCGAGCGGCTCGATACCGCCGGCATTCCCGACCCCGATCTCATCATCCGCACGTCGGGCGAGCAGCGGCTCTCCAATTTCCTGCTCTGGCAGGCGGCCTATGCGGAGTTCGTGTTCCTGCCCATCTACTGGCCGGATTTCGACCGCGCCGCGCTGGCCGCGGCCCTTGATGAGTTCAACCGGCGCGACCGCAGGTTCGGCGGCATCACCAAGCACGCCGGCGCCTAGATGCGCCTTCCCGGAGGCCGCGATCTCGGCCAGCGCGCCCTTTCCTCCCTGGTGCTCGCACCGGTGGTGCTGGCCGCGACCTATGTCGGCGGCTTGGCGTTCGTGATGCTGTGGACGCTCGCCGGGCTCGCGATCCTGATGGAATGGGCCGGCATCGCCCGGCTGGAGCGGCGGCGGGCCTGGCTCGCGCTGGCGGGCGTGGCGCTCGTGGGCGCCGGCGCGGCGCTCTATCTGGGCGCCGGGCAGGCGGCTTTCAGCCTGCTCTGCCTCGGCGCCGCCCTCTCGGTGTTCGTGGTGCCGCGCCAAAAGCGGCTTCGCGCTCGCGGGGGTCCTGGTGGCCGGGGCCGCCTGCCTGCCGGTGATGGCGCTGCGCAATGGCGGCGAATGGGGCTTTGCGGCCGTCCTGTTCCTGCTGGCGGTGGTATGGGCCACCGACATCTTCGCCTACTTCGTCGGCCGCCTGGTGGGCGGACCGCGTTTTGTGGCCGCGCGTGTCGCCGAACAAGACCTGGGCGGGCTCCATCGGCGGCGCGGTCGCCGGCATGGCCGCCGGTGTCGGCGTCGGCCTCGCCGCGGGGCTGCCGAGCGTGCTGCCGCTCGGCGCGCTGGCGTTCGTCATGAGCATCGCCGCGCAGGGCGGCGACCTGGCCGAATCGGCGGCCAAGCGATCGTTCGGCGTCAAGGATGCGGGCCGGCTCATTCCCGGCCATGGCGGCCTGCTCGACCGGCTCGACGGCTTCGCGTTCGCCTCGCTGATGGCGGTGGCGATCGGCCTGGCGCGGGATGCGGCCGATCCGGCGGCGGGCCTGCTCCTGTGGTAGGAAAGCGAGCGAGGACACGTCGCCCATGACAAGCCTTCCCCAGCGCCTGAGCGTTCTCGGAGGCACCGGCTCCATCGGCCGGAGCGTCGCCCGGGTGCTCGCCGCGCATCCGGACCGCTTCGCGGTGGAGGCGGTGGCGGGCGGCCGGGATGGCGCAGGCGCTTGCGCAGACGGCGCGTGCGCTGGGCGCGAGCTTGCGCGGCGATACG
>NZ_JBNFNU010000112.1:0-11356 GCF_057364445.1 Xanthobacter sp. BG11Y11_SDJG | reverse complement strand
GCGCGGTTCGGCTGCGCGCGGCCGCCTGCCGCTGTCCTTGGTTGCGGGCGCACTGGCGCGCGAGGTCGATGGCCGCGGCCGCGCCATCGAGGTTGAACACCTGCAGGCCGCGGTCGAGATTGACGGCGAAGTCCGGCGCGTTGCGGAAGGCGTCGAGCTGGTCACGGTTGATTGCCATGGAGGCCCAGCCGTCGCCCTCGGCGGCGAAGGCGCCCATCTCGGCCGCGTCGCCGAAGCCGTAATAGCCCTGCACCTTGCCGCGCCGGCCGTAATAGGGCACGCCGATCTGCCAGGAATTGCCGTCCGTGCCGATGCGGAACTGCACCTGGCCGTTGTCGGTGTCGGCGGCGCAATAGCCGAAGATGGGTCCGACCCAGACCGAGACCACGTTCCAGCGCCCGGCCTTCTGATAGGCCTTCTCGTCCAGCGCCGCCGCCGGCGCCGCGCCGAGCGAAAGCCCCGCGAGGGCGAAAAGCCCCGCGGCCACAATGGAACGCCCCCGCATGGCTCCGCCCCCGGAAATGCCTGAAATTGCCTGTTCAAGAAATCGTTATTGGTGGCCCATGGTCCTGTCAAGGCGGCGCTTCAGCTGGCCGCGCGAAGAAAATCGGCTGCATCGTCAACCGCCTGCCGACCCCGCGCCGGCGCATCGGCCCGGGCGACACCCGGCCTCTCCATCCGCTATCCTGGTCGGAGGCATCGGAGTGTGGGAGGCGCAGGCGTGAGTGGCGATCGGGGGGACGCCAGGCGGGACACCGTCTGCATCGGGCGGCGTGCTTTCCTCATCGGCGCTGGCGTGGCGCTGCTCGCCCGCCCCGTCATGGCGCGCCCCGCCGCCTATCCCGCGCCCGACCGCGAACTGATGGTGCCCGTGGAGGGCGGGCGCATCTATGTGCGGGTCAACGGCGCCGGGCGCGGCCTGCCGCTCCTCGCGCTCCATGGCGGCCCCGGCGGCACCCATTCATCGCTGCTCGATTTGCTGGAACTGGCGAATGGCCGCACGGTCATCCTTTACGACCAGCTGGACGGCGGCCGATCGGACCGGCCGGATGATCCCGCCCACTGGCGTGTCGGCCGCTTCGTGGACGAGATCGAGGCGATCCGCGCGGCGCTCGGCATCCCCCGCTGGCACGTGCTCGGCCACAGCTGGGGCGGCACGCTGGCGCTGGAATACGGCGCCCGCCGCCCGCCTGCTTTGGCCGGCCTGGTCCTGGCGAGCCCGCTCGTCTCCACCGCCCGCTGGATGGCCGATGCCAACGCCTTGCGCGACACGCTCCCCGCCAAAGCGCGCGACGACCTCCTGAGCTGCGAGGGTCCGAGCCCACCGCCGCAGGACGCCTGCGACGACGCCAGCGCGCTGTTCTACGGCGCCTTCAACCTGCGCGGCCGCGCCCCGCGGCCATGGCGGCCTACCGGCACCCGGACGACCGCGGCTTCAATCCGAAGCTCTACGGCACCATGTGGGGATCGAGCGAGTTCCGCTCCACCGGCACCCTGAAGGACTATGACGGCGCGCCCCTGCTCGCCCGGCTCGACGGGCGCGCACGCTGTTCCTGGTGGGCCAGTATGACGAGGCGCGGCCGCAGACGATCGCCGACTTCGCCGCGCGCGTGCCGGGGTCGGAATACGGCGTCATCCCCGGCGCGGCCCACGGCACCTTCATCGACCGGCCGGACGAGACCCTCGGCCTGCTGCGCGCCTGGCTCGCGCGGCAGGACGCGCTCGGCTGAAGGGGATCAGGCGATCTCCTCCAGCGCCATGAGCGATTCCGGCAGCACCTGCCCGCCGTCGATCACCAGCGTCTGGCCGGTGATGTAGGCCGCCTCCTCGGAGGCGAAGAACAGAGCGGCATTGGCGATGTCGTCCACGCTGCCGAGCCGCTTCAGGGGAATGGAGGCCTCCATCTTCTCCAGATAGTCGGCGCCGAGGCCGTCGAGGCCCTCGGTGCGGATGTTGCCGGGCAGGACCGCGTTCACCGTGATGCCGAACGGCGCCAGTTCCAGGCAGGCGGTGCGGATGAAGCCCAGCTGCCCGGCCTTGGAGGCGCCGTAATGCGCCCAGCCGGGATAGCCGGTGATCGGCCCGGTGATGGAGGAGGTGACGACGATGCGCCCCCAGCGCGCCGCCTTCATGGCCGGCAGCACCGCCGCCACCGAAAGGAACGTGCCCTTGAGGTTGGTGCCGATCACCTGGTCGAAGTCGGCGTCGGTCATCACGTCGAGCTTCGCCGCCGGGAAGATGCCGGCATTGGCGCACAGGATGTCGAGCCGCCCGTAGCGCTCCAGCGCCACGGCGGCGAACGCCGCGCAGGCGGCCCGGTCGGCCACATCGGCCGCGAACGCCGAGGCGTTGGGGCCGATCTCGGCGGCCGCCGCTTCTGCATCGGCCAGGCGACGCGCCACCACCAGCACGTTGAGCCCGGCGGCGCCGAAGCGCCGGGCGATGCCCTTGCCGATGCCCTTGCTGCCGCCGGTCACCACCACCGTCCGCCCCGCGAGCGCCTTCAGCATGCGATGCTCCTCTTTTCTGCCGGCCGGTTCTTGTGCCGCCCCACGCTCTGGCGCGATATTGGGCATGCTCAAGAGTGCATCGTCCGATCGATCTTGTGAAGGAGCGGGAATGGACACGCGGCTCGGCGCGCGCAGACGTGACGGCGCATCCTGCGCGGAGGACCGTCATGCTCTATGACGACGCCTTCCTGGCGCGCATCAGCCACGGCCTCGGCGCGGCGCTGACCTTGTGGGACGTCGCGCCGGACACGCGGCTGGAGCTTCTCACCATCTCGGAGAACGCCACCTTCCGCGCAACCGGCACCGGCGGGGGCGACCTCGTCTTCCGCGTCCACCGGCCAGGCTACCACAGCCGCGCCGAGATCGCCTCGGAGCTCGCCTGGATCGCGGCGCTCAGGGCCGAGGGCGTGGTGACGACGCCGCGCCCCGTGCCGATGAAGGACGGCGGGCTGATCGCCGACCTCAAGGAGGGCGGCACGACGCGGCACGTGGTGGCGTTCGAGTTCTTCCCCGGCAAGGAGCCCGACGCGGGCGAGGCCCTGGAGGGCTGGTTCCGCGAACTGGGCACCATCCATGCGCGCCTCCACGCCCACGCCCGGCGCTGGGCGCGGCCGGAGGGCTTTTCCCGCAAAGTCTGGAACTTCGAGAGCACGCTCGGCGCCGCGCCGCTCTGGGGCGACTTCCGCGCCGGCCTCGGCCTCGATGCGCCCGGCCGCGCGCTGCTGGAGCGCACGGCCGGCGTGCTCCGGCACAAGCTGGCGCCGTTGGAAGCGCCGGACAATTTCGGCCTCATCCACGCCGACCTGCGCCTCGCCAATCTCTTGGTGGAGGGGGATCGCCTGGCGCTGATCGACTTCGACGACTGCGGCTTCTCCTGGTTCCTCTACGACTTCGCCGCCGCCATCTCCTTCATCGAGCATGAGCCTTATGTGCCGGCGCTGCGCGCGGCGTGGCTGGAGGGCTACCGTTCACAGGCCCCGCTCGGGCCGGAGGCGGAGGGCCAGCTCGACCTCTATGTGATGCTCCGGCGCATCCTGCTCACCGCCTGGATCGCCTCCCATGCCGAGACGCCGACGGCGCAGGCCATGGGCGTCCCCTACACGGAGGGAACGCTCGCCCTCGCGGAGGCCTTCCTCGGCCGGCACGGCTGAGGACGCGCAGGAGGGGACCATGGAACGCAAGAAAGAGATCCTCGCCCTCAACGCCTTCGCCCCCGCGCCGGGTGCGGACCTCGCCGCCGCCGGCCTGGGCGACGACCTGGCGCGGAGGGTCGAGCGGCGCCGGCGCAGCTTCGGCGCCACTTCGGTTCTGTTCTATGACCGCCCGCTGCATGTGGTGGCCGCCCGCTGCGCGACCCTCACCACCGCCGACGGGGCGCGCTATCTCGACCTCTACAACAACGTTCCCTCGGTGGGGCACAGCCACCCGAAGGTGGTCGCGGCGGTGCGCGCGCAGGTGGGGCAGCTCAACATCCATTCGCGCTACCTCATCGACGTGGTCGACGACTATGCGGAGCGGCTGCTGGCGCACTTTCCGGCGCCGCTGGCCAATGTGGCCTTCACCTGCACCGGCTCGGAGAGCAACGACTTGGCCCTGCGCCTCGCGCGGCTCGCGTGCGGCGCCACGGGCGTGGTGGTGAGCGAGAGCGCCTATCACGGCAACACCGCCGCCGTGACGGAGGTCTCGCCCTCCTCCTACCGGAAAGGCGGGCCGCCCTCCTTCGTGCGCACCGTGCCGCCGCCCCATCCCGCGCATTATGGGGCGGATGTGGCGGGCGGGTTCGCGCGGGCGGTCGCCGCGGCCATCGACGCGCTGAAGGCGGACGGGCACGGCTTCGCGGCGCTGCTGGTGGACACCATCTTCTCGTCCGACGGGGTGCATGCCGACCCGCCGGGCCTTCTTCAGCCGGCGGTGGCGGCGGCGCGGGCGGCGGGCGGGCTCTTCATCGCCGACGAGGTGCAGCCCGGCTTCGGCCGCACCGGCACCCAGATGTGGGGCTTCGCGCGCCATGGCGTGGTGCCGGACATCGTCACCCTGGGCAAGCCCATGGGCAACGGCATCGCCCTCGGCGCCGTGGTCACGCGGCCGGACCTGCTGGCGCCGTTCGCCGATGCCTTCGGCTATTCAACACCTTCGGCGGCAGCCCGGTGGCCTGCGCCGCCGGGCTCGCGGTGCTGGAGGCGCTGGCCGAGGACGGGCTGATGGACAATGCGCGGGTCGTCGGCGCCCGGATCGCCGCGCGGCTGGCCGAACTGCGCCCCGCCTGCCCCGCCATCGGCGAGGTGCGCGGCGCCGGGCTCTATCTCGGCATCGACATCGTCTCGACGGCGGACGGAACTCCGGATCCCGACGGCGCAGGCCGTCTCATCAACGGCCTGCGCGCGCGCGGCATCCTCATCGGCGCCGCCGGCCCGCTCGGCCATACCTTGAAGGTGCGCCCGCCTCTGTGCCTGACGGCGGACGAGGCGGACATGTTCGTGGACGCGCTGGGGGCGATGCTGCGGGGGTAGCGGCGCCGGCACGAAACGCACCAAGCCCTCCGCTCCGGCCGGAGAGAAGGGCTTGATGTGTGACTGGACGACGGCCTGCCGTGCGGGCCAACGCTCAGCGGGTGGGGACCGGCTTCTCGCCGCGATAGTCGTAGAAGCCGCGCTGGGTCTTGCGGCCGAGCCATCCGGCCTCGACATACTTCACCAGCAGCGGGCACGGGCGATACTTGGAATCCGCGAGGCCCTCGTGCAGCACCTGCATCACCGCGAGGCAGGTGTCGAGACCGATGAAGTCGGCGAGCTGCAGCGGCCCCATGGGATGGTTGGCGCCGAGCTTCATGGCGCGGTCGATGCTGTCCACCGAGCCCACGCCCTCATAGAGCGTGTAGATCGCCTCGTTGATCATCGGCAGCAGGATGCGGTTGACGATGAAGGCCGGGAAGTCCTCGGCCACCGCATAGGTCTTGTGCAGGCGGGTGACGAACTGCTTGGAGCTTTCGAAGGTGTCGTCGTCGGTGGCGATGCCGCGCACCAGTTCCACCAGCTCCATCAGCGGCACCGGATTCATGAAGTGAATGCCGATGAAGCGCTCCGGCCGGTCGGTGGCCGCGGCGAGGCGGGTGATGGAGATGGAGGAGGTGTTGGAGGCGAGCAGCGCCTCCGGCTTCACCACCGGGCAGAGCGAGGAGAAGATCTTCCGCTTCACCTCCTCGCGCTCGGTCGCAGATTCGATCACGAGGTCGCAGTCGGCGAGGTCCTCGATCCGGTCGGCGGCGGCAATGCGGCCGAGGGCCTGCTGGCGGTCCTCCTCCGAGACGGTGCCCTTCGACACCTGCTTGGCCATGTTGCCATTGATGGTGGCGAGGCCGGAGCGGATGCGGTCCGGATCGGCGTCGTTGAGCGCCACGTCGTAGCCCGCCAGCGCGCAGACATGCGCGATGCCGTTGCCCATCTGGCCTGCACCGATGACCCCGACCTTCTTGATCTCGAGCGGCATGGTTCTCTCGTTCTGCCTTGTTGCCGGTGACCGGGGCGGGCCTACCCGCTCCGGCCGACCGAGGGGCCGGCCGCAGCCAGTTGATCCTATCCCTTGATCTTGGCGATTTCCGCCTTGAGCTCGGGAATGACGGTGTTGATGTCGCCCACGAGGCCGTAGTCGGCGACCTGGAAGATCGGCGCCTCCTCGTCCTTGTTGACGGCGACGATGACCTTGGAATCCTTCATGCCGGCGAGATGCTGGATGGCGCCGGAAATGCCGAGCGCGATGTACAGCTCGGGCGCGACCACCTTGCCGGTCTGGCCCACCTGCCAGTCGTTCGGGGCATAGCCCGCGTCCACCGCGGCGCGCGAGGCGCCCACCGCCGCGCCCAGCGCGTCGGCCAGAGGCTCGATCAGTTCCGCGAACTTCTCGCGCGAGCCGACCGCGCGGCCGCCGGAGACGATGATCTTCGCCGCCGTCAGCTCGGGACGGTCGGAGGCGGCGATCGCTTCCTCCACGAACACCGAGAGCGCGGGGTCGCTCGCGGCGGCGACGGCTTCCACCGGCGCCGATCCGCCCTCGGGCGTCGCGGCGAAGGAGGCCGTGCGCACGGTGATCACCTTCTTGGCGTCGGACGACTTCACGGTCTGGATCGCGTTGCCGGCATAGATGGGCCGCACGAACGTGTCGGGCGCCTCCACCTGGATGATGTCGGAGATCTGCATCACGTCGAGCAGAGCGGCGACGCGCGGCAGCACGTTCTTCACCATGGCGGTGGAGGGGCCGACGATGGCGTCGTAGCCGGGAGCCAGCGAGACGATGAGCGCGGCCAGCGGCTCGGCCAGACGGTGCGCATAGAGCCCGTCGTCCGCCAGCAGCACCTTCTCGACGCCCGAGAGCTTCGCGGCAGCCTCGGCCACGCCCTTGGCGTTATTGCCGGCGACCAGCACATGCACCGGCGCGCCGAGCGCGGCGGCGGCGGTGAGGGCCTTGGCGGTGACGCCGTTGAGAGCCGAATTGTCGTGTTCGGCGATGAGCAAGGTCGCCATCAGATCACCCCCGCCTCGTCCTTGAGCTTGCCGACAAGCTCGGCCACAGACCCCACCTTCACGCCCGCCTTGCGGCCCGCCGGCTCGGCGGTCTTGAGCACGGTGAGGCGCGGGGCGACGTCGACGCCGTAGGCGTCCGGCGCCTTCTCGTCGATGGGCTTCTTCTTCGCCTTCATGATGTTGGGCAGCGAGGCATAGCGCGGCTCGTTGAGGCGCAGGTCCGTCGTGACGACGGCCGGGCCCTTGAGGGTCACGGTCTGCAGCCCGCCGTCGATCTCGCGGGTGACGGCGAAGCCGCCGTCCTCCACCACCACCTTGGAGGCGAAGGTGCCCTGGGGCCAGCCCAGCAGCGCGGCCAGCATCTGGCCGGTCTGGTTGCAGTCGTCGTCGATCGCCTGCTTGCCGAGGATGACGAGGCCGGGGGCCTCTTCGCCCACCACGCCCTTGAGGATCTTGGCCACCGCCAGCGGCTCGACCACGCCGTCCACCTTCACCAGGATGCCGCGGTCGGCGCCCATGGCCAGCGCCGTGCGCAGGGTCTCGGAGGCCTGGGCCGGGCCGATCGACACCACCACCACCTCGGTGGCCTTGCCGGCTTCCTTGAGGCGCAGCGCCTCTTCCACGGCGATCTCGTCGAACGGGTTCATGGACATCTTGACGTTGGCCAGCTCCACGCCCGACCCGTCCGACTTCACCCGGACCTTTACGTTGTAATCCACCACCCGCTTCACGGGCACCAGGATCTTCATCGAGGCGTGCTCCCCATCTCCCGACCTGAGGTCCGGCTGCGCGCATGCGCCGAACACATATCAGCGGGCTTCAGGCCCGCCGCGTTGGTTGCGGGCGCCGCGGCCCCGAAGTCCGCGCGTCCGCGCGATCCGGCATCACTGCGCCGGGGCGGTCGCCGGGTCTTGGGGAGAGGCGGGCCGGACCATCGGCGGCCGGCGGGCCGGCAGCCGAGGGACCCGCACTCCAGGGCGGAACCCTCGTCATCTCAAGGCTCCCTGCAATGCAGCAAAACCTCGGGGCCGGCAACGTAGGAGCGGCCAGAATGAGTGTCAACGCTCGCCTTCCCGCATCCCGCGCGGCGTCGGCGCGCCCGAGGGATCGCGGTCGAACAGCGCCACGCCGGGCCGGCGCATCACCGCCACCAGCCCCGCCCCGGCGACGAAGCCGCCGATATGGGCCCACCAGGCGGTCTCTTCGTCGCTCGCCGCCACCACCTGATAGACCTGGAGCACGATCCAAAGGCTGATGACCCAGAACGCGGGCACGCGCAGCGGCAGCTTCATGAACACCAGCGCCCACAGGCGGATGCGCGGGTGCAGCATCAGATAGGCCGCGATCACCCCAGCCACGGCACCGGACGCGCCGATGAGCGGAGCCTCCGAGCCCGGCTGCGCGACCACGTGCGCCGCCCCGGCGAGGATGCCGCACAGGAGGTAGAAGGCAAGAAAGCGCGCATGACCGAGCGCGTCCTCGACGTTGTCGCCGAACACCCACAGGAACGCCATGTTGCCAACGAGGTGCAGCCAGCCGGCATGCAGGAACATGTAGCTGACGAGCGTGAAGGCCGCCGGCAGGCGCTCGTAGCCCTCGGGCAGCACCGCCGCGCCCGTCACCACCGCCGGTATGGTGCCGTAGGCGAGCACGCCCGCCTCGCTCACGGCGCCGAAGCCGCCGTGCTGCAGCACCACGAAGACGAACAGATTGAGGCCGATGAGCGCCCATGTGACGTAGGGGCGCACCACATGCTCAAGCGGATTGGTGTCGTGCAGGGGAACGAACATCGGCGCGGCATTTCCCGGCGGGCAGCGGCACCGCGCCCAAGGCCCCATCTGGCGGCAATCTACCGGAAGGCTCGGCACCGCGCCAAGGGCCTTGCCGTTCCGGCAGGCGTTTCGAGGTGCGGCTGCTACCGGCTGGCGCCCGGCACCCACAGCACGTCGCCCTTGCCGCGGTCGTTGGCATAGCGGCCGGCCACGAACAGCAGGTCCGAGAGGCGGTTCACATAAGCGACGGCGGGCGCGCCGACGGCCTCCCCCGGCATATGGGACAGTTCCACCATGTCGCGCTCGGCCCGCCGGCAGATGGTGCGCGCAAGGTGCAGGTAGGCCGAGGCGGCGCTGCCGCCCGGCAGCACGAACGAGGTGAGCGGCGACAGCTCCGCATTGAGCGTGTCGATGTCGGCCTCCAGGCGCTCCACCTGGGAGGGGACGATGCGCAGCGCCGCGCCCGCCGCCTCGCCGTCCGCCGGCGGCGTGCACAAATCGGCGCCGAGGTCGAACAAATCGTTCTGCACCCGCTCCAGCATGCGCGAGAGCGCAGGCTCGCCCTGAAGGTGCAGCCGGGCGATGCCGATGGCGGCGTTGGCCTCGTCCACCGCGCCATAGGCGGCGACGCGCAGGTCGTATTTGCGCACCCGGGCGCCGGTGCCGAGCCCGGTGGTGCCGTCGTCGCCGGTGCGGGTGTAGATCTTGTTCAGCTTCACCATGGCGGCGGCTCAGCGCTGCATGGCGAAGATGGTGATCATGATCAGCACCAGCGCGCCGAACTGGAACAGCACGCGCAGGCGCATGAGCATCTGCGAGCGCTGCGGCGAGCCGCCCGAGGCGAAATTGAACAGGCCGAGCAGCAGCACTCCCGCCACCAGGAACAGCGCGAACGGAATGAAGAGATAGATGGACCAGTGGAGCATTGGGACACCTGCGCGCGGCGCGCCCTCAAGGGAGCGCCGCCGTCAGTTCATGACCGCGATGGCGGCGTTGAGCGTGAATGCGTAGCACACCCAGGCGAGATAGGGCAGCAGCAGCCAGGCGGCGATCCTGTCCACCGGCCGCGCCGCCTTGATGGTGAGCGCCAGCGTCGCGATCAGCAGCACGATGATGGCGAGCGCCGGCCACGGCGCCTGGAGGCCGAAGAACACCGGCGACCACGCCGCATTCAAGGCCAGCTGCGCCAGGAACAGGCCGATGGCCCAGTTGCGGCCGGGCGTTCGGGGCGGCTTCCCCCACAGCCGCAGCAGCGCCACCCCCATGAGCGCATAGAGCGTGGTCCAGGCGATGGGAAACAGCCAGTTGGGCGGCGTCCAGAACGGCTTGGCGAGGCCCTGGTACCAGCCGGGAATCTGCGGCGCCGTCACCGCCGAGCCGAGGAGCGCCACGGCGGTGATGAGGCCCGCCACGGCGAAAAAGCGCACGAGGCGGGTGTTCGGAGCGACATCTGTAGCCATGTGTGTTCAGGCCGCGATATGCCGCTCGATCTCTTCGACCGGCAGCTTCACGAGATCCTTGGCCAGTTCGCCGTCCACCGCGGCCTTCACCTGGGCGCTCAGGGCGTCGCGCAGGGTGCCGAGCGCCTTCGGCGGGGCGACGATGAGGATGCGGCCGGCCCCCTCCTGCACCAGTTCCGCGAGCCGGCCGGCGAGCCGCTTCAGGAAGTCGGCCTCGGCGAGCGCATGAAGGTCGGTGGTCTCCACCGCGCTGCGGGACGCGCCCTTCGATTCGTGCACGCGGCCGGGGCGGTCGGTGCCGAGTTCCGAAGTCGGTGCGCTCGGCGCGCTGATGCTCTCCAGCACCTTGAGCCGCGGCTTCGGCGCAATGCCGCTGTCGGCCAGAAGGAGCGCCCTCGCCCCGTCGCACACCAGCACCAGACGATTGGGCTTGTCCGCATGCGGCATTGTCTTCACCTCCGGGTCGTAGGGCCGGGCCCGCCGCAGCGGTCCCGGTCACGGGTCGTTTCCCAGCCGCCGCACCCCGCCGCGTGCAAGCGCGCAGCATGGACCGGCACTGGCGGCGCGCCTTTGCGTGCGATCAAGGACCGGCGCGTCCGCATCTTTCTAAAGTGTGCCGCAATCGCCCGCATGCAAGGGGCGATTGCGACGCATTGACCTCAGGTCCCGTCTTGCCGGCGTGCCCGACCCGTGAGACGATTTCACGAATTTGGTGCCGCACCGGCGCGGCAGCCGAAGCCCGCTTCGCCGGGCCGGAGGATTTGAGGCCATGCCCGTTCTCGTCCGCTTCCTTCTGCGCCATGCCCTGATCGGCGTCGGCGTCGCCGCGGTGTTCGTCGGCGCCCTCGCGGCCTTCGACGTGTTCCATCTGAGGGCGCTGATGAGCGGCTCGCCGGACGGGCTCCTGGCGCTCGTGGTTCTCACCGGGGCTCTGGGCATCACCTTCGGCAGCGTGCAGATGGGCTTTGCCGTGATGCTGATGGGCGATGACGACGAGACGGCGAAGGGCCGTCGCGCCCCGGATCGCCCGCCTGCGGCCGGTCCCCGTGCGGGTGCGCGCGCGGCGCTGACCCGCACGCTGGGCACGCGGCGCCGCG
>NZ_JBNFNU010000111.1:0-11380 GCF_057364445.1 Xanthobacter sp. BG11Y11_SDJG | reverse complement strand
CGCCGCCTGACGCGGCGGCGAGGCTGCGGTCCGAGGGCCGGCGGCCGGTGAGGGCGCCGGCGGCATTTGCCGCCGACACGGTCATGCCCGACTGCAGCCGGTAGCCCCAGTCCACCAGCACCGGACGCCCGTCCACCACGTAGATGCGCGCGGCGTCCGGCACCACCAGCGCATCGCGCAGGAACCGGGCCAGTTCCTGGGACACGGCGCCCTCGGAGCTCATCCGCTCGGCCAAAGCGTCGATGTCGGCCTGCAACTGAACGAGCTGGGTATAAGCGCGGCTGGCGGCCTCCTGCGGGAGCGCGGCGAGCTGGACCGCGTCGCCCGTGCCCTTGACATACCAGGCCGTATCCGCCTCGCCCGTCCCCATTGCGCCGAGCGGCATCGGCTCGGCGAACAGATAGGCGTGGTCCGGTCCGAGCCGGCTCGCCAGCAGCGAGACGAGTTGGTCGTACTGGCCGACCAGCTTGGGATTGACCGGCTCGAGCCCGCGCCGGCTTGTCTCTGTGACCTTGGTGACCTCGGACATGGCGCTGGGCTCAGTTCTGCCGGGGGGTCTGGACGGGAGGGGCGGTTCCGCCGGCGGCAGGCGCCGGTGGCCCGCACACGGCATCGTCCAGGGGCGGTGTCACCGAATGGCTCGACAGGAAAGCCGCGATGCCGTCGCTTCCGAGTGCGTAGCGAGCGACCACCGGCAGGTCACGGGCGTCGGCCGGAATGCCGAACGTATTGATCCCGAGCACCCGGTCGCACATATCCACCAGCGGACCGCCGCTGTTGCCTTTGGAAATGTCGGCGCTGTGCACGATGAACGTTACGCCGGCGGCTTCATGCGGCTGGAGATGGTTGATGATGCCGGCGGTGAAGTTCGGCACCAGCCGTGCCGCGCTCGACGCGTCGCCGCGGATCAGGCTGGCGAAGGCATCGTCGGTCCCCATGACGAGACCTGGGAAGCCGGCCGCGATGGCGTTCTGCATCGGCTCCGACCTGGTGGTGAGCTTGAACGGCGCAGCGTTGGTCTGCGGGGCGACCCTGAGCAAAGCATAATCGTCCAGTCCGTTGCCGCTCGTGGCGACCACCTGGGCATCCACCACCCCCACGACCTTGTTTGCGACCTTGGCCTCGCGCCGGTCTTCGACCACGTGCTGGTTGGTGACGATCAGGTCCGGAGCGATGAAGAAGCCCGACCCGGTGTATTTCCCCGAGATCACCAGCACCACGCCCTTGGATATGCGGTCGGCCTTGCCCGTCATCTGGGGCGTCTGCGGCGGATTGCCGGGCGTGGGGCTTCCCGGTTCCGGCCGCGGCGGTTCGATCGCCGTCATCCGCGGCGGAAGGGCCGCGCTTCGGCCTTCGCGCTGCATGAAGGCCGGGCAATCGAGAAGCAGGAGGGCGTCGATTTGCGCGATGCGCTGATTGGTGCGCTCCAGAACCGAGCGGGCGACCTCAAGCGCGCGCGCATGCTCCGGCGTGATCCATTTATCGCCGGGAAAGGCCAGCACGCCGGGTATGAAGGACAGTGCGAAAGCGATGCCCGCCCCTACGCTGCCCAGCACCGCGCAGCGGCTGGGTCCCTTCGCATCGCCGGGCAACGCTGCCGGAACAGCGGCGGCGCGCGCGGCGGCGGCCGCCTTGGGCCCGTCCCCGGAGTCCGCCGCAGGGGGGATCGCCTGTGGCGCGCCTGGCGACGAAAAGCGACGCACCCACTCGGCTCGAGACCCCACGGCGCCGGAAAGTCACCGGCATAGGGGCCAAGGATGCCGGCGAAGTGGCGAGCACGGGCGGCCTCATCGTCCACCATCCCGGCCGGGAGCATGCCCCAGTCCACCAGCACCGGCTGCCCGCCGACGCTGAGGATGGAGCCGCTCGACAGCACGTTCAGCATCGCCGAGATGCGGGCGCCGTTGGCGGCGTCGTAGATCAGGGGACGCAGGGCGGCGAGGCGGGCCTCCAGAGTCCGCGCGACGGCGAGCGCCGACGAAGCGTCCAACTCCTCAAGCGGGCGAACGATGCCCTCATGGCGGGCATACCAGTCCACGCGCGAATGCGCCGCGCCATTGCTGCGCGACAGGCGCGGCTCTGCGAAGAGCAGCGCGACCTCCCGCCCACAGCGCTGCGAGATAAAGTCAAAAAGATCTGCGATGCCCTCGACGACCGGTATATCGTCGATAGCGATGAGCGATACATTCTGAAGGACGCGGCCACCTACAAAAAAGTCAGCGCCTGTTTCCACGTCGGCTCCTGCTCGTTGGATGACGTCAGAACAAACTGCACCCTCAATCTATGAATGACCGAAACCGCTCCAAGAAAATAATTCATAAAACAGTATTATAAATCCCGAGATCTCATTTTCAAGCGGGCGGCACTATATTTAGGCGAATATTAAACAAACATATCCCCACACCGCCATTCTATGACCGAACATGTTTTCAGGCGACAAGAAGCGTTTTGTGGTGACTTTGAGCTTTGATGTCACTCTGAAGGCTGTCGATGGGAATCCGGTGGGTGGCTGAGCGGAAGGTTAAAGCGTGGGCGGTGCAGCCGCATACCCCAAATGGAGGAGATCCCCGAAAATTCCATGTCTCTCCGGCATTCCGTGACGGAACGGCGCGGCCGCCGAACAGAGTGTCCACCTTTCGCTTTCGATCCTCGATCTGCTTCAGCACCTCGGCGTAGGACACGGCTCCGAACGAAATCTCATCGGTTCACGCTCTGCCGTAATGCGTGCCTTCGGCGAAGGGCAAGGAGGAAACGGCGATCTCCTCGCTTCTATTTGAGTGAGGTCGACGGCCAAGTTCATCGGTGCATTCATGGCAGCCGGGAACACAGGCGAGGTCGAGGCGAGGTCGGTATTTGGGTCGGCCTGTCGCAGCACGCCGAACGCGCCCACGGGCAGCTTTTGATGGTGTCGCGCCCGTCAATCACCATCCTTGCCATTGGCTGGGTGGCGTGTGCTCCAGGAAAACAATTACGGCAGCAAGCAAGGCAAATGAGACGCTCCATGAGCAGATCTCATAGATTTCAGCACCAGCAAATCTGATAAGCTGCCGACGCGCACTGATGAGTGCAAGGACCACAGACGCAAGCGTCGAAATGACGGATGTAGCGATGAGGTTCATATCGAGCCATCCTTGCCGTCGAAAGCGGACGGAGCAGAAGGCAATTACATCCTCATTCTCGACCACAGTCTTTGCTCCCGCGCAAGCAGATGGGCAGGTCGCCACATTTGGCAATGATTGATGAGTTTGCGTTTTGTCACGCACCATGTCGCGTTGCCTCCATAGAGTTCCCGCAGACCAATGACCAAAGCGCGCCCCCGCCGCACCAGCCCGACTTGGCCCGCCGTGCCCAAGCTTGCGTGGTGAGTGCGGGGTGCGGGGACGCGCTTTCGCGGAGTTCGATGGGATATGGCGCGCCATTCCAAGCTCAGGACCTATGAAGGCCACCCGTTCCTGTCCTACGGGTTCCGCCCCCTGTTCCTGCTGGCCGCGCTTCAGGCGGGGCTCGCCATTCTGGTCTGGCTTCCCTACGTCTCCGGCGTCATCGAGGTGCCCACCGCCTTCGCGCCGGTGGACTGGCACGTCCATGAAATGTTGTTCGGCTACCAGGCCGCTGCCATCGGCGGTTTCCTCCTCACGGCCATTCCGAACTGGACGGGCCGTCTGCCGGTCCTCGGCACGCCGCTGCTCGTGCTGGTCCTGGTGTGGCTTTGCGGGCGTGTCGCCGTTTCCGTCTCCGCCTGGATCGGATGGGAACTGGCCATGGCGGTGGATGCGCTCTTCCTCCTGCTGCTCGCGGGCGCGGCCATCCGAGAGATCGTGGCCGGCCGAAACTGGCGCAACGTCAAGGTCGTGGCCATTCTCGGCCTGCTCTGCGCCACCAATGTCGCCTTCCACGCCGAGGCACATCTCAGCGGCGAGGCGGTCTATGCGCGGCGGCTTGCCATCGCCACAATCCTCATGCTCGTGGCGCTGATCGGCGGCCGCGTCATCCCGAGCTTCACCAACAACTGGCTCGCCCAGCGCGGCGGGCGCCTGCCGGTTCCCTTCGGCGCTTATGACAAGATCGTTCTGGTGGTGACCGGCCTGGCGCTGATGCTGTGGGTCGTGCATCCGGACTCTCGCGCCAGCGGACTGGCGCTCGCCGGCTGCGCGGTGCTGCACCTCGTGCGCCTCGCGCGCTGGGCGGGCGAGCGAACCTGGCGCAATCCCTTGCTGGTCATCCTGCACGTCGCCTACCTCTTCGTGCCGCTGGGGTTCGCGCTTTCGGCCGCGGCCAGCTTCGGGCAGGTGCCGGCGGGGGCGGGGCTTCATGCCTGGACAGCGGGCGCCTTCGGCACCCTGACGCTCGCCGTCATGTCCCGAGCGAGCCTCGGCCATACGGGGCGTCCGCTGATCGCCGGCCCGGTGACGCAGGCCTGCTACCTGCTCGTCGTCGGCGGCAGCCTCGCACGCATCGCATCCGCCTTCGGTGCCGGGCCGCCTCTGCTGCTGGACGTGGCCGGACTGTGCTGGTCGTTCGGCTTCATCGGCTTCGCGATCGCCTATTGGGGCGTCTTCACGGGCCCCAAGCTCGCCCAGAAGGCGCCGAGCACGGCGCGCCGCGCCTGATGCACCGGAGAGCCTGCGGCCGGCTCAGGCCTCCCAGGCTTCCGCGAGCTGCGCCAGGGCGACCATGTCGCGGACCAGCAGCTTCTGCCGCCCGCCTTCCACGAGGCCTTTCGCCTCCCAGGCGCTGAGGATGCGCGACACGGTATGCAGCGTGGTCCCGGTCATTTCCGCGATGTCCCTGCGGGAAATCGGGAAGTCGATGCGCAGGCCGCCCGCCTCGCGCGCGCCTGCCTGCTGGGCGAGGCGCAGCACCGCATGGGCAACGCGCCGCTCCACCTCTTCGGTGGACATCTCGCGGATGCGGGTGTGCGCCTCGTCCAGCCGCTGGCCGATGGTGCGGATCGCATTCATGGCGAGGTGCGGATTGTCTTCCACGAAGCGGTCCCAGGCATCCGCCGGCCAGGCGGCGACGAGGCTGTCCACCGCCGCGGTCGCCGTGCCGGGATAGTCCGGCCGGCTCAAGGCGCGCGCGAAGCCGAAGAGATCGCCGGGATGCACCACGCGGACGATGATCTGCTGGCCGTCGCGCGTCACCTGCGTGACCTTGAGGCGGCCGTGCAGCAGCAGATAGAAGGATCGTGCGGTCTCGCCCTGCTCGAACACGGCGTCGCCCTGGGGGATGCGCCGGGCGCTCGCCTGGGCGGTCAGACGGTCGAGCTGCGTGTCGGTCATGGCGGCAAAGAGCGGGACGCCGCGCAGGACGCTGCGATCGATTCCCACGTCGTTGGTGATCCTTGCGCACGGGGAGAAGCAGGACGCCGGAAGGCGCCGGCGGATAAGACCGCAATCTCGGCGCGCATTCAAGGCGGCGCTCGGTTCCGCCGCTCCGGTGCGCACGCGGCTTTCGCCCGCACCGTGCCGCCAGCGCCCGTTCGGGCGCATCATCCCGGCGGGACAGGGCGCGCGTCGCGAACCGGCCGGTCACGCGCGGCGCATCATCTGCGGTGTCCAGGGGGGATCATAGGTGAGTTCGACCGCGACCGCGGTGACACCGTCCACCGCGGCGACGGCTGCGTCGACCATTTCCCGCAATATGCCGGCGAGCGGGCAGCCACGGGTGGTGGTGGTCATGGTGACGTGGACGGACCCCGCAGGCGAGACCTCCAGCGCGTAGATGAGGCCCAGTTCCGTCAGGCTGAGGCCCATTTCGGGATCGACCACCGTCGTCAGCGCCGCGCGCACCCGCGCCTCGATGAGCGCCGTCATGGCCGCGGGCCCCCGCCGCGGCGCACCAGAAGCCGGTAGGCGCCGCCCTGAGCCTCGAAATTTCCGGCCCATTCATGCGCGCGCTTGGCCAGTTCAGGGAACAGAAAGACCGGCTCGCGCGCCAGCAGCGCGAACAGGACGTCGCCGGGCTTCAATTCCTCCAGCGCCTCCAGGATCCGGATCATCGGCTCGGGGGGATCGAGTTCCCGCAGGTCCAGCGCCTCGATCGGGTCGGCCCACGCCGCGGCGGTGGGGCTGGAGCCCGCGGCCAGTCCCACGTCTGTCCCGATTTCGGCATGGGGCGAGAACAGCACCTCCCAGTCGCCATTGTCGAGCGGGCGGTCGGCGGCCGCATAGCCCCGCCGGGCCATGACCGGGAACAGCGGCACCGGCCGGAAGGGGGCGAGCAGGCGCAGGCTCTGGCCCGGCGTCAGCGCATCCACGGCGGCCATGATCGCCTCGAACGGCTCCTGGCCTGCCCGCAGCAAAGGGTGCACGTCCAGCTCGCGCGCCTCCGGCTCAAGGCTGTCCGTCGATCCGGCGGGGGGCGGTGAGGGGGGCATTGTCTGTTCTCCCTGGAGGGCGCGGCGGAAGCAGAATGCGGGGACGGGCATCGTCCGGAGGCCGCAGCGAAGGCTCGATTTCGCAAAGGCGTCGGATGCGCACGATCTCGGCCGCCAGCCCCGCCGTGCCGACAAGACAGGCCAGCATCGCGAGCCGGAACCAGGCCGCCGCGCCCCAGGCGAGCGCGACCGCGCCGGCCGCGACACCGGCGAAATGGAAGGCGAGCCAGATGGCGGTTCGCGGCATGGCGACGAGGGACCCCACCTGCGGCACCTTGCGCCGGCCGATCTGCCCGCCATAGGCCTCCAGCCAAGTCATGAAAGAGACGATCTTGACGAGTTGAGCCAGCGTCAGGCCGGAAAGCCAGCCGAACACCAGCAGGAAGACCAATGCAGCCACCAGACGCTCGCTCGCGCCGAAGATGACGGCCGGCGGCAGCAGCGCCGCGCCGATCCCCAGCGCAGCTAGGGCGCCGATGCTTGCGCGCATGTTGATCTCCAGCCCCTTGCGGTGGCGCGCGCGGTAGAGCAGGGCAACGTCGCCGCAGTGCGCCAGGGCGGCCAGCGCCAGGGCGCTGACGGCCGCGATCGCCAACGGATCGCCGGGATCGATGCCGGCAGCGAGGGCGGCGAGACTGCCGGCTGCGACAAGCAAGGCGATGGCCCCGCAGGTCAGCACGGCGTCCATGTGCCGACGCGGCGGGTCCGGGGACAAAAGGAACATGGCAAACAAGCGATAGCCGACGCCGAGGGACGTCAGGCCGAGCCAGCCGCCGAGCCCGAGCAGGGCATGAAATAGCGTGCCGCTAGGCAGAAGGCCGATGGCCGCGAGCCAGTCCGCGCGACCCGCGAAGATCGCTGCAAATGCGGTTCCGCTCACGAGCGCGGCTACCAGGGATGCGAGCCCGACCGTGACGAACCGTCCGAAGGGCTGCACGAGTCCCGCCCCGCCCATGGTCCCGGCCAGCATCAGGGCCAGTGCCGTGAAGCCGGCGGTGATGAGCAGCCCGGCCACCGGCATCAGGTCGAGCGTCCAGTCGGTCCAGCCGGCCAGGACGGAAAAGCCGGCAGCCAGGATGGCGAGGCCGACGAGGACGGTCGCGAGAGCCGGCAAGGCGAGGGGGCAAAGGCGAGAGGCCGCGAGACCAGGACCGGCACGAACTGGAGCAGGGCGCCGCCATGGCAAGGCTGAGCCAGCCGATGACGAAGAAATGGACCACCACCAGGCTCTCGGGTGCCGCGAGATCCGCGGTGGGATAGCCTATCCCCGCAACCATCAGGCCTTCGGCGAGCGCCAGCAGAGCCAGCGCGACGGCGAAGAAGGTGATGGTCCAGTGGGAATGCGCGGCGGCCGGCATGGCGCCCTTCTCCCGCAGCCTGCGGAGACCGCTTCAATGGCCGCCACAGGTGCAGGACGGTCCGGACGGCGGGTCGCCGGCGTCCGCATGGGCCGATCCCGAGGCGGCATTGTCCACGCGGCCGATCTCGATCTGCCAGACCTCCGGCCCCTGCTCGACATAGGTCCAGGTGAACGCAGCGCCATGGACCGCCTCGATCTGGAGCCGCAGCGGCAGCGGATCGTGGCCGCTGGCGATGCGCACCGCCTCCCCAGTCTTCAACTGGTCGAGGATCGATAGGATCGTTACATGCCGAATTCGCGCGGAAATCTCGCGAACATCGATGGGGTCGGGAAGCAGGAGTTGCATGGCAGGCTCGGATGTCTGCTGGAGCGCCCTTTCAGGCTAGTCCGCCTGCCGTTCGCCAATTTGCGCAATCGCAAGCTGCCGGAAGGTTTGCGGTGCCGCAGGGAGATTGAACCGTCTGCGGTCGGTTCTGCGCAGCGCGCCATCGTCTGCCGCTGCGCCTCCGCTTTCAGCCGCCCAGCGCCGACATGTGCCGGGCGAGCGCCGGCGTGCCGGCGCGGTCGATGACGAAGTCGTGGCCGCGCGGCTTGGTGCGGATGGCGGCGGCGATGGCCGCCCGCAGCGGCACCTCGCCGCCTGTGCGCAGCGGCTCCTTCAGGTCCACCGCATCTTCTTGGCCGAGGCAGGTGTAGAGCACCCCCGTCGCGCTCACGCGCACGCGGTTGCAGCTCTCGCAGAAGGAATGGCTCAGCGGCGTGATGAAGCCGATCCGCCCGCCGGTGCCTACGACCCGCACGTAGCGCGCCGGGCCGCCGGTGCGCTCCGCCGTGTCGGTGAGTTCGAGCCGGGTCTCGATCAGCGCCCGCAGCCGGTCGAGCGGCAGATACTGGTCGATGCGGTCCGCGCCCACCTCGCCCAGCGGCATGGTCTCGATGAAGGTGAGGTCCATGCCGTGGCCATGGGCGAAGTCGATGAGGTCGAACACCTCGTGCTCGGTCGTCCCGGCCAGGGCGACGGCGTTGAGCTTCACCTTCAGCCCGGCCTCTCGCGCCGCGCGGATGCCGTCCATCACCTGGCCCAGCGTGCCGCGGCGGGTGATGGCGCGGAAGCGGGCGGGATCGAGGGTGTCGAGGGAGACGTTGACGCGCTTCACGCCGGAGCGGGCGAGCGTGTCGGCGTGGCGGGAGAGCTGGGTGCCGTTGGTGGTGAGCGTCAGCTCCCTCAGCGCGCCGCAGGACAGATGGCGCGACAAAGCGGCGACAAGGTCCATGATGCCCTTGCGCACCAGCGGCTCGCCGCCGGTGATGCGCAGCTTGCCGACGCCAAGGCCGATGAAGGTGGCGGCGAGCCGATCCATCTCCTCGATGGTCAGCACCTGATCGCGTGGCAGGAACGTCATGTCCTCCGACATGCAGTAGACGCAGCGCAGATCGCAGCGGTCGGTCACGGAGAGGCGCAGATAGGTGATGCGGCGGCCGAACAGGTCGATGAGCGCGCAGGGAGACGCCGGGACCGGGCAGGGGGCGATCTGGGTGGGCATGGCTCAGGCCTCCTCCGCCGCGCGGGCGGATGGCGAAGGGAAGGCGCCGCAGGTGCAGGCGCCGGCGCTACAGGCGCTAAGGTCCGGGAAGGCGTCCGCGTCCAGCTCCAGGAAGGCGGCGATGGCGTGCCGCCGCGCGGCGGTCATGGGCTCGGCCGGGGCGGCGATGAGGGCATCGAGGGGCGGCAGGGCGGCGAAGTCCTCGGGCGAGGAGATGGTGGCGCCGAGGTCGCGCAGGAGGCCGTCGCCGATGCCGTAGATCCAGCCATGCACAGTGATGCGGTGGCCGCGCGCCCACGCGGACTTCAGCACCGGCGTGGCGGCGAGGCGGCGCATCTGCAAGGCGACGTTCAATTCGCACATGCGGTCGACCTGCCGGGCGGCATCACCCGCCGCCGCGATCTCCCGGCGATGGCGGCAATAGAGATCGACGATGGGGGCGAGCCAGTGGTCCACCAGCGCGCTGCCGCCGGTGCCGGCGGCATTCTCCAGCGCCCGCCGCACGCCGCCGCAGCCATAATGGCCGCAGACGATGACATGGCGCACGCTGAGCACCTCCACGGCGAATTCCAGCACCGCCAGCATGTTCATGTCGCTGGAATGGATGACGTTGGCGATGTTGCGGTGGACGAAGATCTCGCCCGGATCGAGCCCCACCACGTCGTTGGCCGGCACCCGGCTGTCGGAGCAGCCGACCCACAGGAACCGCGGCGCCTGCTGCTCGGCGAGGCGGCGGAAGAAGGTGGGGTCCTCTTCCGTCTTGGCGCGCGCCCAGGCGAGATTGTTGTCGAACAATTCGTCGAGGATGCCGTCGGGGCGGCGGCGCTCAGCGGTGCCCATGGTGACCCCCGCCGTGGCCTCCACCGCAGCCGCCGCCCCGCCGCAGCCACAGCCGTCATGGCTCGCGTCTTCGGCTTTCCGCGCGGCGGCCGCCGCATCGTCCTTCAATGCCCATTCGGTCATGGTCCGGAGGCAGGTGGCGGCAGGGTCGGTGCTGCGCTCCAGCGCGGTCATCAGCGCCAGCCAGTCCTCGTCGCCCGCATGATCGCCGAAGCGGGCGCAGGCGGATGCGGCATAGTCCGCCGCGCTCTCGCCATAGGGCGCCCCGGCTGCATCCGCGCGGGCGGCGAGGGAGAGATCGCCCAGGCCGAGGAGCGTTTCCTGTGCAAAGCGTTCGTCGCGCAGGCGCCGCAAGAGGCTTCCGAGCAGCATGGCGGCCCCCTATTGCACGAGGGGCGATTGAGCCCCTTCCATGGAAATGCCGCGAATGTCGGCGCGGCCGATGAGCAGGCTCACGTACTGGCGCATGGCGGCGTGCCAGGAGGACAGTTCCAGATGGCCGGCGATGGCCTCGCGAACCATCTCGAACGGCAGCGCCTGCCCCTCCACGCGGTGCGCGAGGCGGACGATGTGGAAGCCGTAGCGCGTCTCCACCGGCGCGGGGTGGATGGCGCCCGGCGCCATGTCCGCCAGCGCCGCCTCGAACTCCGGCACGGTCTGGCCCCGGCCGATCTGGCCGAGGCTGCCGCCCACCTCGCGGGAAGGGCAGGCGGAGGCCTCGCGCGCGGCGGTCTCGAATGCCACGGCGCCGCAGAGGAGCGCGGGAAGAAGCGCCTCGGCTCGTCTCCGCGCCCCCTGGCGGGCCGACCCATCGGCCGGATCGGCGGCGATGAGGATGTGCGCCACCTCATAGAGGTCGCCCGTGCGGTGAAGGGCCGGGTTGCGAGCGAAATAGCGCCGGCAGGTGGCCTCGTCCGCCGTGGGCACCTTCACCTCCTCTTCAAGCAAGGCGCGGATGATGGCCTCTTCCTCTGTCTCGCGGCGGTCTTCGTCGTCGTCTTCCGGCACGGCGGCGATGCCGAGGCGGTCGGCCTCGGCCAGGAGCAACTGGCGCACCACGAGGGCATGGGCGGCGGCCTGCCATCGGCGGCGGGGTCCGGCGCCGCATGGTTCTGCGCCTCGCGGGCGATGTCGGCGCGGGAGATGGCGACGCCATCCACGCTGATCTCCTGCGGGCGGCGGCCGGCGGGGCGGGGCGCGGTGCGGCTGACGATCTCGACCATGGGGGCTCACTCCGCAGGCTGGCCGACGGGGCGG
>NZ_JBNFNU010000110.1:0-11468 GCF_057364445.1 Xanthobacter sp. BG11Y11_SDJG | reverse complement strand
CGGCGAGCGGGTCGCGCACGTCAATGGCGCGGCCCTGCTCGTCCCGGCCGGTGACGTAGCGCATCCAGCCGGCGACGGCCAAGGCCAGAAGCGCGATGGGCGCGCCGGCCGCGAGCCGGTCGCGGGCGGTGGCGACGAGGCGCTGCGGCAGCTTCTGCGAGCCGTCCATGGCGATCTGCCAGGTGCGGTGCCTGAGCGCCGGATTGCGGAAGCGTTCGCGCAGCGCCCTCTTGTAGCCCGCAAGGTCGGCGCCGGGCGGCACCGCGAGGGTCGGCGTGATCTCCTCGTCCTGGAGCCGTTCGACGAGGCGGGCGAACGGCGCATCCGCCATCGTGTCGGCGATGGTCTCGTGGCCGGCGAGATAGCCCAGATACGCGAGGGTGGAATGGGCGCCGTTGAGCAGGCGCAGCTTCATATGCTCGTAGGGCGCGACGTCCGCCACCATCTCGACGCCCACCTCCTCCAGAGGTGGCCGGCCGGCGGGGAAGCGGTCCTCGACCACCCACTGGCTGAACGGCTCGGCCATCACCGGCCAGGCGTCGGCGACGCCGAGGCGCTCGGCCACCAAAGCGCGGTCGGCGTCGGTGGTGGCGGGCACGATGCGGTCCACCATGGTGGAGGGAACGCCACCTCGCCTTCCACGAAGCGGCCGAGATCGGCGTCGCGCAGCGCCGCGAGGCGCGCCGTGACGCGGGCGACGGTGGCGCCGTTGGCCGGCAGGTTGTCGCAGCACAGGACGGTGAAGGGCGCGGTGCCGGCGGCGCGGCGGCGGGCCAGCGCCTCCACCAGGAAGCCGGGTGCGCTCCGCGGGCGCCGGAGGTCGGCGAGGTCGGCGCGGATGTCGGGGTGGGCCTCGTCCAAAGTGCCGTTTGCCGGGTCGTGGCAATAGCCCTTCTCGGTCACGGTCAGGGTGACGATGCGCACCTTCGGGTCGCACATGGCGGCGAGCAGCGCCTCCGGCTCGCGCGGGGCGACGAGCAGGCGCCGCAGCGATCCCACCACGCGCAGCGCGTCGCCCGCGCCCGAGCGGACGGCGAGCGTGTAGAGGGAGTCCTGGGGCGCGAGGGCATCGAACGTGTCGGCCGCGCGCAGGCTCGCCCCGGCGACGGCCCAGCCTTTGGCGCCGCGCGCCATCACGTCGTCCAGATAGACCGCCTGGTGCGCCCGGTGGAAGGCGCCGACGCCGAGATGCACCACCCCCCACCTCGGCGGCGGCCACATCATAGGCCGGCCGGGCCACGCCCGCGGGCAGGTCGGCCAGCGCCTTCAGCGACAGGCGCGCCGCGCCCTCCCCGCTCACAGCTTGTACGCCCGCTTGGCGAGCCCGTAAGCGAGGTCGCGCGCCACCTCCACCGCCTCGTCCTCGTCAAGACGGTGCTCGCAGACGAGGCCGGCGAGGAAGCCGCAATCGATGCGCCGCGCCACGTTGTGGCGGGCCGGGATGGAGGGGAAGGCGCGGGTGTCGTCGTTGAAGCCGACCGTGTTGTAGAAGCCCGCCGTCTCGGTGGTCATCTCGCGGAAGCGCTTCATCCCCTCCGGGCTGTCGTGGAACCACCAGGCCGGCCCGAGCCGCAGCGCCGGATAGTGGCCGGCGAGCGGCGCCAGCTCGCGCGCATAGGCGGTCTCGTCCAGGGTGAAGAGGATGACCGTGAGGTCCTTTTCGTTGCCGAAGCGCTCCAGAAGCGGACGCAGCGCACGCACATAGTCGGTGGCGGTGGGAACGTCCGCGCCCATGTCGCGGCCGTGGCGGGCGAAGACGGCGCCGTTGTGGTTGCGCAGCGCGCCGGGATGGATCTGCAGCACCAGCCCGTCATCGAGGCTCATGGCCGCCATCTCGGTGAGCATCTGGCCGCGAAACAGCTCTGCGTCCTCCGGCGAGACCGCCGCATTGCCGGTGACGCGCCGGAACAGCGCCTCCGCCTCCACAGGGCCAAGATCGAAGGTGGCGGCGGTGGGGTGGCCGTGGTCCGAGGAGGTGGCGCCGAAGCTCCTGAAGAATGCGCGCCGCTTGCGGTGGGCCTCAAGATAGCCCTGGTAGGAGAAGGTGTCCTCGCCCGTCATCTCGCCGAGCTTGCCGAGGTTGTCGCGGAAGCCCTCGAACTCGGGGTCCACCACCGGATCCGGCCGGTAGGCGGTGACGACCCGCCCGCCCCAGCTGGAATCGCGGATCATGGCGTGCCACTTCAATTCGTCGAGCGGGCTTTCGGTGGTGGCGATCACCTCGATGTTGAAGCGTTCGAACAGCGCGCGCGGCCGGTAGTCGTCGCGGGCCAGGTGCTCGGCGATGATGTCGTAGTGGCGGTCCGCATTGTGCGGGCCGAGCCGCTCTTCGAGGCCGAACAGGGTGGCGAAGGCGTGGTCCAGCCACAGCCGCGTGGGGGTGCCGCGGAACAGGTGATAGTGCGCCGCGAACAGGCGCCAGATGGCGCGCCCATCCTGCTCGGTGGCGCCGCCGTCGCGCCGCGGCACGCCCAGCGCCTCCAGCGGCACGCCCTGGCTATAAAGCATGCGGAAGACATAGTGGTCCGGCACCACGAACAGCCGCGCCGGATCGGGGAACGGCGCGTTCTCGGCATACCAGCGCGGATCGGTGTGGCCGTGCGGCGAGACGATGGGCAGGGTCTCGACCTCGGCCAGGAGGCGCCGCGCCACCGCGCGCACGTTCGGATCGGCCGGCAGCAGGCGGTCGGGATGATTGAGCATTCTCAGAGGGTCCTGATGCGGGGGGCGGGCGGGTCGCCCGCGCGTCGGCGCGGATTTCGGCTTCCGCGAAAATAGTCGGGATAGCCGCCACCAGCCCGGCGATGCTGGGGATGACCCGGCCGAGATGGACGGCGACCGCGGCCTCGGCCGCGTCGGCGTTGCCGGCGGCGATGGCCTCGACGATGGCGGCATGCTCGGCAATGACGCTGGCGCGCCGCTCGGCCGCCGGCAAGGTGAGCAGCCGGGCAGCGGTCCCACCTGCGCCTTCTCCTGGCGGATCACGCGCCAGATGTTGGGGTGCCGGCCAGCTCCGCGATCGCCTGGTGGAACGCCTCGTCGGCGGCATGGAAGGCGGGAAGGTCGCGCGCCTTGTGGCTGGCGCGCTGGCGCGCGAGCAAGGCCTTGAGGTCGGCGAGGAGGTCCTTGCGCGCCTTCTCCGACGCTCCCGCCACCTTGAGGGCGGCCTCGCGCACCGCCGTGCGCTCCAGCGACTGGCGGATCACCATGCGTCGCGAACCGAGGGCAGCGAGATGCGCGAGACGAAGGTGCCGTATTGGGGAAAGATGTCCACCAGCCGCTCGTCGGCGAGCTTCAGCACCGCCTCGCGAACCGGCGTGCGGGAGACGCCGTAGGCGAGCGCGATCTGCTTTTCCTGCACCGCCGCGCCCGGGGTCCACTCCATGGCGATGATCTTCTCGCGCAGCGCCTCGTGGATGCGCGCCGAGGCGGGGACGGCGCGGACATTCTCGATCGGGGCGGGGCCGCCGCGGCTGCGGATGGCGGTCCTGCGCGCATCGTCCTTGCGCGCGTCGTCCTTGCGCGCGTCGTCCTTGCGCGCTTCCGCCTTGAGAGCTTCCGCTTTGCGGGCCGCGTCGTTGCGAGCTTCGTCCACCGCGTCCTGCCCCTCCCTCGACGCCCGCCGCTGCGGCGCTTTTCCCTGCCGCGCCTTCCAAGGGGAAGACGAAAGGCGGGGGGCGACGCTCTTGCGAACGCTTCAATGCTAATATATTAGCATATCAAAGACGTCAACGCGGCGCTGCCGCGGCGTGAGGAGGAAGCGTGGCTCAGGTGGCGGTGGCGGGCCTTTCCCCGCGGACCCTGCGTCTGTCCGAAAAGGACAATCTCGCCGTGGCGCTCGACCCGGTTCCGGAAGGGACGATGGTCGAGGGCGTCACCGCGCGGGCACGCATCCCCAAGGGCCACAAGGTCGCGCTCGCCCCCATCGCCGAGGGCGCGCCGGTGGTGAAGTTCGGGCAGATCATCGGCTTCGCCTCGCAGCCCATCGCGCCGGGCGACCACATCCACACCCACAACGTGGCCCTGCACGACTTCGCGCGCGACTATGCGTTCGCCGCCGATGCCCATGCGGACGCGCTGCTGCCGGCGGCGGAGCGCGCCACGTTCGAGGGCTTCCGCCGCTCCAACGGGCGCACCGGCACGCGCAATTATCTCGGCATCCTCACCAGCGTGAACTGCTCGGCCTCGGTGGCGCGCTTCGCCGCCGCGGAGCTGGAGCGCTCGGGCGCGCTCGCGGACTTTCCCGGCATCGACGGCATCGTGCCGATCATCCACGGCACCGGCTGCGGCATGGCCTCCAAGGGCGAGGGCTTCGACGTGCTCTCGCGAACGCTGTGGGGCTACGCCACTCATCCCAATTTCGCCGCCGTGGTGATGGTGGGGCTCGGCTGCGAGATGTTCCAGATCGCCCGCTTCAAGTCCGACTACGGCATCGACGAAAGCGACGGCTTCCGCACCCTCACCATCCAGGAGGAGGGCGGCACGCGGCGCACGGTCGCGCACATTGTCGGCGCGCTCACCGAGATGCTGCCCAAGGCCGCCGCCGCGCGGCGCGAGACGCGGCCGGCCTCCGAGATCGTGCTGGCGCTCCAGTGCGGCGGCTCGGACGGCTATTCCGCGCTCACCGCCAACCCCGCCCTCGGCGTCGCCTCCGACCTCCTGGTGGCTAATGGCGGCACCTCGATCCTGTCCGAGACGCCGGAGATCTACGGCGCCGAACACCTGCTCACGCGCCGCGCGGCAACGCGCGAAGTGGGCGAGAAGCTGGTCGCCCGCATCAAGTGGTGGGAGGACTACACCGCCCGCAATGCCGGCGAGATGAACAACAACCCCTCGCCCGGCAACAAGGCCGGCGGGCTCACCACCATCCTGGAGAAGTCGCTGGGCGCCGCCGCCAAGGGCGGTTTCGCCACGCTGCGCGAGGTCTACGAATATGCCGAGCCGGTGACGGCGCCGGGCTTCGTGTTCATGGACACGCCGGGCTACGATCCCGTGGCGGCGACCGGGCAGGTGGCGGGCGGAGCCAATGTCATCTGCTTCACCACCGGGCGCGGCTCCGCCTTCGGCTGCAAGCCCGTGCCATCGCTCAAGCTCGCCACCAACTCCGACATCTTTCGCAAGATGGAGGAGGACATGGACATCAATTGCGGCGACGTGCTGGAGGGCGTGTCGCTGGAGGACAAGGGCCGCGAGATCCTCGACGCCGTGCTGGCCACGGCCTCCGGCACCCGCACCAAGTCCGAGGCGCTCGGCTACGGCGACGCCGATTCGTGCCCTGGCAGATCGGCGCGGTGATGTGATGGCCCGCGCGGCGCTACTCGAACAGCTCGGGGTGCTCGGCCTCCACCTTCGGCAAAGCGCGCAGGATTTCCGTCAGATGCAGGCGCATGGCCTCGGCCGCGCGTCCGGGTCGCGGGCGTCGATGGCGGCCATCACCGCCTGGTGCTGGCGACCAGCGGCAGCATGGCGTCGGCGCCGGGAAGGGTGAGGTGGCAGGCGCGGTCCATGTGGGCCTTGATGTCGCCCACCGCCTCCCAGGCCAGCGGACAGCCAGCGCCCTCGGCGAGGGCGGCGTGGAACATCTCGTCATAGCGCTGGAAGGCCACATGGTCGCCGCGGCGGGCGGTCTTCTCCTGCAGGTCGATGAGGTCGCCGATGCGCTGGCGCGCCATGGGGTCGAACGCTTCCGCCGCGCGCCGCGCGACGGCGCATTCCACCGCCTCGCGCACGAAGCGGGCCTCCATCATCTTCTTCACCGAGATCTTCACCACCACGGTGCCGCGCTGGGGCAGGATATCCACCAGGCGGGTGCGTGCGAGGCCGATGAGCGCCTCGCGCACCGGCTGGCGCGAGACGCCGTGCCGCAGCGCAATCTCCTGCTCGGACAGCCGTGTGCCCGGCTTGAGTTCCAGGGCCACGATCGCGCGCCTCAGCTCCGCCTCCAGGCGGTGCGCCGCCGATCCCTGCGCGGCCGCATTGATGGCGTCCATCGCGCGCCTCCTCTGTTGCATACCAGTGAACACTACCATACAATTGTCGCCCAAGAAGGAAAATCGCCCCCTGCGGCGGCAATCCGGGCCCGGCGGCGCAGCGCGCGCGGGTCGACCGTCCTCGGTGAGGCCAAGCCGCCTTGTGGTCAAGACCAAACAAGACTGACAGTCGAGAAGGGAGAACGCCCATGCTGAACCGACGCCACGCTTTCGCACTGGCCGCGCTGCTGTGTGCCGCGCCGGCCTTGCCCGCCTTCGCGCAGACCACGCTGAAGTCCGCCGACATCCATCCGGATGGCTACCCCACCGTCGAGGCGGTGAAGTATTTCGGCGAGCTGGTGGAGAAGAAGACCAACGGCAAGTACAAGGTGCAGCTCTTCTTCTCCGGCCAGCTGGGCGGCGAGAAGGACACCATCGAGCAGACCCGCTTCGGCGTGATCGACCTCAACCGCATCAACACCGCCCCGTTCAACAACCTGATCCCCGAGACGGCGGTGCTCGGCATGCCGTTCCTGTTCCGCTCGGTGGACCACATGTACAAGGTGGTGGACGGCCCGATCGGCGACGAGATCGCCAAGGCGTTCGAGCCCCAGGGCCTCGTGGTGCTCGGCTTCTTCGACAGCGGCGCGCGCTCGATCTACAATTCCAAGAAGCCCATCAAGACGCTCGCCGACATGAAGGGCATGAAGATCCGCGTGCAGCAGTCGGACCTCTTCATCTCCATGATCAACGCGCTCGGCGCCAATGCGACGCCGATCCCGTTCGGCGAGGTCTATTCCGCGCTGCAGACCGGCCTCGTGGACGGCGCCGAGAACAACTATCCCTCCTATGATTCCGTGAAGCACTACGAGGTGGCGAAGTATTATTCGCTCACCGAGCACTCGCTGGCGCCGGAAGTGTTCGTGATGTCCAAGCGCTCCTGGGACAAGCTGACGCCGGACGAGCAGAAGGCGTTCAAGGAGGCCGGCAAGGAGGCCACCAAGAAGATGCGCGAGCTGTGGGCCAAGCGGGACGCGGAGGCCAAGGAGCGCGTGGTCAAGGGCGGCGCCATGATCAACGAGGTGGACAAGAAGCCGTTCATCGACGCCATGGCGCCGGTCTACGACAAGTTCGTGACCTCCGAGAAGATGAAGGACCTCGTGAACCGCATCAAGGCGGTGCAGTGAGCCTCCCGCCCCCGGCCCCGCGCCGGGGGCGCGCACCGCGCGGCGGTGCGCCGAACGCGCTGCCGCCGGACCGGGACGACACGCCATGAAAGCCGAAACGCTGCCCGCCGCAGCCCTGGAGAGAGCCGACCCCATGGGGACATTTCCCGCGCTCCGCCCGCTGCAGCGGCTGGTGAGCCTCCTCTCGCGGATCGCGCTGTGGATTTCCGGTGCCGGCCTCGTCCTGATGACGGGGGTGGTGTTCTGGCAGGTGATCGGCCGCTACGTGCTCAATTCCTCGCCCAGCTGGACCGAGCCGTTCTCGCTGCTGCTCATGAGCTGGTTCATCCTGCTCGGCGCCGCGGTGGGGGTGCGCGAACGCGTGCATCTCGGCTTCGAGATCGGCCTGCACTTCGCCCCGCCGAAAGTGCGCCGGGCGATGGAAATCGCCACCAACCTTCTGGTCATGGGCTTCGGCTGCGCCATGGCCATCTATGGCTGGGAGCTCGCCATGGGCACCTGGAGCGCCAAGATGGCGGGCATCGACCTGCCCCAGGGCGTCGACTATCTGCCGCTGGTGGGCGGCGGCGCGCTGATCGCCCTGTTCTCCCTCGAAAAGCTCATCGAGGACCTCGCGGGCGTCGAGGAGCCGCCCGTTCCGCTCCACGCCGAGCATCCCATCGACTGAGCCGGAAGCGCGCCATGGCCATCACCGTCCTGTTCGGCGTCTTCGCCACCCTCCTGCTGATCGGCATGCCCGTGGCGTTCTGCCTCGGCCTCGCCTCGGTGGCCACCGTTGTCTATCTCGGCCTGCCGCCCATCGTCGTCTTCCAGCAGATGAATTCGGGCATGAACGCGTTCTCGATGCTGGCGATCCCGTTCTTCATCTTCGCCGGCGATCTCATGATGCGCGGCGGCATCGCCGACCGGCTCATCGGCATGGCGGCGGCCCTCGTCGGCCACCTGCGCGGCGGCCTCGGCCAGGTGAACGTGGTGGCCTCCACCTTGTTCGGCGGCATCTCCGGCTCGGCGGTGGCGGACGCCTCGGCCATCGGCGGCATCATGATCCCGCAGATGGCGCGCCACGGTTATGCCAGGGACTATGCGGTCAACGTGACGGTGAACTCGGCCATCATCGCGCTGATGATCCCGCCGTCGCACAACATGATCATCTATTCGCTGTCGGCGGGCGGCACCATCTCCATCGCCGATCTGTTCACCGCCGGCATCGTGCCGGGCGTCCTGCTCGCCGCGGCGCTCATGGTCACGGCCTATGTGGTGGCGCGCAACCGCGGCTATCCGGCCGGCACCTTCCCCGGCTGGTACGGCGTGCTGCGCGCGGTGGTGGCGGCGGTGCCGGGCATCCTGCTCATCGGCATCATCTTCGGCGGCGTGCGCTCGGGCATCTTCACCGCCACGGAAAGCTCCTGCATCGCCGTGATCTACGCGCTGCTGGTGACGACGCTGGTCTACCGGGAGATGGACTGGAGCGCCTTCGTCGAGGCGACGCTGGGCGCGGTGCGCACCACCGCCATGGTGCTTCTGGTGATCGGCACGGCCGCCTCGTTCGGCTGGCTCATGGCCTTCCTGCAGGTGCCGAAGGCGACCATCGAGCTGATGCAGTCGCTCTCGTCCAACCCCTACGTCATCCTGCTGCTCATCAACGTCATCCTGCTCATCCTCGGCACCTTCATGGACATGGCGCCGATGATCATCATCTGCACGCCGATCTTCCTGCCGCTGGTGAAGGCGTTCGGCATCGATCCGGTGCATTTCGGCGTGATCCTGATCCTCAATGCCGGCATCGGCCTCAACACGCCGCCGGTGGGCTCGGTGCTGTTCGTGGGCTGCGCCGTGGGCAAGATCACCATCGGCGAGGCCATGAAGACCATCTGGCCGTTCTTCGGCGCCTCGGTGGCGGTGCTGCTGCTCGTCACCTACATCCCCGGCCTTTCGCTCTGGCTCCCGGCGCTGTTCCGCTGAGCCTTCATCCCCCGCTTTCGCAAGAGGTTCCGCCATGAAGATCGACGTGCGCCAGGTGCATCACCCCGAGGCGGTGCGCGCCTTCGACACCGAGGCGCTGCGCCGCAACTTCCTGGTGGAGGACCTGTTCGAGGCGGGGCGCATCCGCCTCACCTACAGCCATGTGGAGCGCTTCATCATCGGCGGCGCGGTGCCGCTGATGGCGCCGCTCGCGCTCGGCTCCGACAAGGCCACCATCGGCTCGCCCCACTTCCTCGACCGGCGCGAACTGGGCGTGTTCAACATCGGCGGGCCGGGCGCGATCACGGCGGACGGCGCGGCGTTCCCGCTCGGCCACCGCGACGCGGCCTATGTGGCCATGGGCACGAAGGAGGTCGCCTTCTTCTCCGACGACGCAGGCAATCCGGCGCGCTTCTACCTGCTCTCCACCCCCGCGCATGCGCGCTACGAGACCAAGGTGGTGAAGGTGGCGGACGCCAAGCAGATGCCGCTCGGCGACCAGGCGACCGCCAACAAGCGCACCATCTTCCAGATGATCCATCCGGACGTGGTGAAGTCCTGCCAATTGGTGATGGGCATGACGCAGCTCGCCGAGGGCAACATCTGGAACACCATGCCCTGCCACGTCCACGACCGGCGCTCGGAGGTCTATCTCTATTTCGACCTCGCCGACGACGCCCGCGTCATCCACCTGATGGGCGAGCCGGACGAGACGCGCCACATCGTGGTGGCGGACGGGCAGGCGGTGATCTCGCCGCCCTGGTCGATCCATTCCGGCTGCGGCACCCGCGCCTACACCTTCATCTGGGGCATGGGCGGCGACAATATCGACTATACCGACATGGACATGGTGCCCATGGCGGAGCTGAGGTGAGCGCCGTGGCCTCGCCGTTCGATCTCTCCGGCCGCCGGGCGATCGTGACCGGCGCCAATACCGGCCTCGGCCAGGCGGTGGCCGTGGCGCTGGCTAAGGCCGGCGCCGGCATCGTCGCCGTCGGCCGCTCGGCCATGGACGAGACCGGCGACCTGGTGCGGCAGGCGGGCGCGGCCTTCACCGAGGTGCGGGCCGACCTGTCGAGCCTGGAGCCGGTGGCGCGCATCGTCGAGACCGCCGCGGCGGGCGGGCGCGTCGACATCCTGGTCAACAATGCCGGCATCATCCGCCGCGCCGACGCCATCGACTTCACGGAGAAGGACTGGGACGACGTGATGAACGTCAACCTGAAGTCCGCCTTCTTCCTCACCCAGGCGGTGGCGCGCGGCATGCTTGCGGACGGGGCCGGCGGCAAGGTGATCAACATCGCCTCGCTGCTCTCCTTCCAGGGCGGCATCCGCATTCCCTCCTACACCGCCAGCAAGAGCGGGCTCGCGGGCCTCACGCGCCTGCTCGCCTGCGAGTGGGCGGGCCGGGGCATCAATGTGAACGCCATCGCGCCCGGCTATTTCGTCACCAACAATACCGAGGCCCTGCGCGAGGACCCCGAGCGCTCCGCCGCCATCCTCGCCCGCATCCCGGCGGGGAAATGGGGCGACCCGTCGGACCTCGGCGGGGCGGCGGTGTTCCTGGCCTCCAAGGCCGCCGACTATGTGCACGGCATCGTGCTGCCGGTGGACGGCGGCTGGCTCGCGCGCTGAGACAGAAAGGCATGACCATGAAGGGCGACGTCTTCGCTTTCGCCGACCAGGTGCCGGTGGAGGTTCTGGACGCGGTGGTGAGCCGGCAGGTGCTCACCTTCAACGACGAGATCATGCTGGTGCGCGTCATCGCCCGCGCGCCGGGCCCCATGGGCGCGCCCCATTCCCATCCCCACGTGCAGATCACCAGCGTGGAGAGCGGCGTGTTCGAGCTGACCATCGGCGGCCGGGTGGAGCGCCTGAAGGCGGGCGACAGCTTCTACGTGCCCTCCGGCGTGCACCACGGCGCGGTCTGCCTCGAGCCGGGCGTGCTGGTGGACGTGTTCACGCCCATGCGCGCGGATTTCGTGAAGGGGTAGGGGCGCTGAAAGAGTAGGGGCGCGCCGCGATCCGGACGCTCCTCCCCTCTCCCCTTGCGGGAGAGGGCGGGGTGGAGGGTGCGCCGGGCGAGAAGCGACCGCTGGGTGCGTGGCTGCGCCGCGCTCCCTCACCCCGCCCCTCTCCCACGAGGGGAGAGGGGGCGCGAACGGGGATGTTGTCCCAGGCAATTCGGCGAGACCTTCTCCTGGAGAAGCAGGAACCTGGCGCGTCTTATGCTCCCGCCTTCGCGGCGAGCGCCGCGCCGAGCGCGTCCGGATCGCCGTCGATCCGCAGGACCTTGACCCGCGCGGTGGGCGCCGGAGGCGAGCGTGACGCGCGCCGGAGCCGACGCCGG
>NZ_JBNFNU010000109.1:0-11599 GCF_057364445.1 Xanthobacter sp. BG11Y11_SDJG | reverse complement strand
TACCATTCGCCGGCGACGGCGCGACCACCTGGCACGGTTCGCCAGCGCCATCGTCGCCGCGGCGGCGGCGCACACCGGCCGCAAGCCCGAGGTCGCCCCCATCACCACCGCCGAATATCCGACGCCGGCCCGGCGGCCGCGAAATTCCGAACTGTCGAGCGCGCTGTTCGAGCGCACGTTCGGCGTCAAGGCCGCGCCCTGGTCGCAGCGGGCGCGCGAAGTGGTGGACCAGCTGCTCGGCGCGAAGGCCGCCGGGACACGCACCGAGGAGGCAAAGTGAAGGGCATCATCCTCGCCGGGGGTTCCGGCACCAGGCTCCACCCCATCACCCTCGTCGTGTCAAAGCAGTTGCTGCCGGTCTACGACAAGCCGATGATCTATTATCCCCTGTGCACGCTCATGATGGCGGGCATCAAGGATATCCTCATCATCACCACGCCCCACGACGCGGCGCTGTTCAAGGCGCTGCTGAAGGACGGCAGCCAGTTCGGCATCGCGCTGACCTATGCGGTGCAGGAGCATCCGCGCGGGCTCGCCGACGCCTTCATCGTCGGCCGGGACTTCGTGGGCGACGATCATGTCGCGCTGGTGCTGGGCGACAACCTGTTCTTCGGCCACGGCCTTCCCGAGCTGATGCAAGACGCCGCCCGCCGCACCGCGGGCGCCACCGTGTTCGGCTATCCGGTGACCGATCCCGAGCGCTACGGCGTTGTGGAGATGGACAAGAGCGGCCGCGTGCTCTCCTTGGAGGAGAAGCCGGCGAAGCCGAAGTCCAACCTCGCCGTGACCGGGCTTTATTTCTACGACAACCAAGTGGTGGAGATCGCCGCCGGCCTGAAGCCCTCGCGCGCGGCGAGATCGAGATCACCGACGTGAACAAGGCCTATCTGGAGCGCGGCCAGCTGCACGTCTCCATGATGGGCCGCGGCTTCGCCTGGCTCGACACCGGCACGCCGGATTCGCTGGTGGAGGCCGCGCAGTTCGTGCAGATCATCGAGAAGCGGCAGGGCCTTCGGGTCTCCGCCCCCGAGGAGGTGGCGTTCCGCGCCGGCTTCATCGACGAGGCGCAACTGCGGGCCCAGGCGAAGGCGTTCGCCAAATCCACCTACGGCGCCTACCTCAGCCGCCTCGCGGACGATGGCATCTAGAGCGCGATCCGATCAAATTGAACCAATTTGATCGGTGAATCGCCCTCTAACTTATTGATAGAGAACGCGTGATCCGATCAGCCTGCGATGCAGGCTGATCGGCGCGTGCTCTAGCGCCCGATCCGATCCGCTCTTGGCGCCGAGCGGATCGGGAGCGGGGTCAGGCGTCGGCCTGGCTGACGAACTTCACATTGAGATAGGGCTCGATGCCTTCGGCGCCGCCCTCGCTGCCATAGCCGCTGTCCTTGACGCCGCCAAACGGCGTCTCCGGCAGGCCAAGGCCATGATGGTTGATGGAGACCATGCCGCTCTCGATTTCGCCGGCGAGGCGCGCGGCGGCGCGCTGCGAGCGGGTATAGGCATAGGCGGCGAGCCCGTAGGGCAGGCGGTTGGCTTCGGTGATCGCCGCATCCAGGGTCTCGAACGGCGCGATCAGCGCCACCGGCCCGAACGGCTCCTCATTGAGCAGGCGGGCGTCGGGCGGCAGTTCGCTCACCACGGTGGGCGCGTAGAACCAGCCGCGATTGCCCCGTCGCGTGCCGCCGGTGACGACGCGTCCGCCCTTGTCGCGCGCGTCCGCGACGAACGCCTCCATGGCATCGAGCCGGCGCGGATTGGCGAGCGGCCCCATGGTGGTGTCCGGATCGAGCCCGCTGCCGAGCCGCTGCGCCTCGGCGGCGGCGACGAAGCGCTCCAGGAACGGCTGATAGACCGACTCTTCCACCAGGAACCGGGTCGGCGCGATGCACACTTGGCCGGCATTGCGGAACTTGCCGGCCGCGAGCACCCGCACGGCGGTGTCGAGATCGGCATCCGCGCAGACGATCGCCGGCGCATGGCCGCCGAGTTCCATGGTGGCGCGCTTCATGTGCGCGCCGGCGAGCGCGGCGAGCTGCTTGCCGACCACGGTCGATCCGGTGAAGGAGATCTTGCGCACCTGCGGATGGGGAACGAGATAGCCGGATACGTCCGGCGGATGCCCGTAGACCAGGTTCAGCGCGCCCGCCGGCAGGCCGGCATCGGCGAAGGCGCGCACCAGTTCGGCGCAGCACGCCGGCGTCTCCTCCGGCCCCTTGAGGATCACCGCGCACCCGGCCGCGAGCGCCGCCGCGCTCTTGCGCGTCGCCTGGCTCACCGGGAAGTTCCAGGGCGTGAAGGCGGCGACCACCCCAACCGGCTCGCGCAGGGAGAGCTGGTGCACATGGTCGGCGCGCGCCGGAATGACCCGTCCATAGATGCGGGCCGCCTCGCCGGCGAACCACTGGATCACGTCCGCCGACAATTGCACCTCGATGCGCGCCTCGGCCAGCGGCTTGCCCTGCTCCAGCACCATCAGGCGCGCCACGTCCTCGGCGCGCGCCCGCAGCAGCTCGGCCGCCTTCATGAGCACGCCGGCGCGGGCGTGGGCGCTCTGCCGGCGGCCAGTCGGCGAAACCTTGCGTTGCAGCGGCGAGGGCGTCGTCGAGGTCGGCGGTCTCGGCGAACGCGCAGGTGCCGATCGCATCCCCGGTCGCCGGGTTGAGGACGTCGAACGTGCGCCCGCGCGCGCCGCGCGCCATTCGCCGCCGATATGGAGCAGGACATCCCGATACATGGTCGTTCCTCGATCCGCCGCGCGCCAGCGCGGACCGGCGCCGGCGGAGAGGCCCCCGCCCCCTCCCGCCCGCGCCCCGGACCGGCTAATTCTTGGACCTGGAGCCCGTTTTTCTAGGATCACCGCACGCCAGCGGTCCACCTCCTTGCGGTAGAAGGCCGCAAATTGGGAGGCATCCATGGTCGAAGGCACCGAGCCCGACGACTTGAAGAACTTGAGCATCGCCTCGGTCTTGAGCGCCTTGCGGATCTCGGCATTGAGGAAGGTGACGCGGTCCGCGGGGATGCCCTTGGGGCCGAAGATGCCGAACCAGGCGCTGACCTCGAAGCCCGGCAGGCCCACCTCGGGCGCGGACGGAACGTCGGGCGTCACCTCCGAGCGCGTCGGCGTGGACACCACGAGGCCCGTGAGCTTGCCGGAGGTGATGAAGGGGGCGATGTTGGCCATGTCCATGATGACCATCTCGCAATCCCCGGCCATCACCGAAAGGATGCCCGGGCCGCCGCCCGGATAGGGGATGATCTCGAACTTGGTCCCGCTCTCCTTGCGGAAGGCGGCGGTCGCGAGCTGGCTCCCGGTGCCCGAGGTGGCCGAGTTGAACTTGCCGGGGTTGGCCTTCAGCTTGGCGATGAGGTCCCCGAACGTCTTGATGCCGGAATTGGGGTTGACGGCCAGCGCATAGGGCATGGCCATCACCTGGGAGATGGGCGTGAAATCGGCGATGGGATCGTACTTGGCGTGGTTGAGCGTCGGGTTGACGCCGATCGCCATGGTGTCGATCAGGATCGTGTAGCCGTCAGGCTCGGAGCGCCGCATATAGTCGACGCCGATCATGCCCGAGGCGCCCGGCTTGTTTTCCACCACCACGGTCTGCTTCAGGCTCTCCTGCAGCTGCTGGGCCAGCAGGCGCGCGGTGCCGTCCATCGCGCCGCCTGGCGCGTAGGGAACGACCAGGCGAATGGGCCGTTCGGGAAATGACTGCGCCTGCGCCACGGCGGCCGGTCCCAGCGCGCAGGCCAGGACGGCAAGCGCGCCGAGCAGTGTTCTCCGCTCCATAGGTTTTCTCCCTCTCTTGCAGGTTTCGGCCCGCACCGCGCCGGCGGCTGCCGGGCGCGACGCGGCCTTGGGTCGGGCCGGCTTGCGGCCGCTCTTGGCCCGTGCCGGGCGATGTCAGGCGAACAGGTTCTTCCGCGGCGTCGGATCGAGATTGAAGAGCCGCGCCGCATTGAGGCCGAGGATGTTCCGCTTCGCCTGCTCGTCGATGAACGGAAGGTCACAGATCATCTGCGGCAGGTCGAAGTCGAAATGCGGCCAATCGGACGAGAACAACAGCTGCGTCTTCGCATTAATCATGTCGAAGGTGTTTTCCAGCGCCTTCGGATGCGTCGTCTCCATGGGCTGCGTGGTGTAGAAGCAGGTGTCGCGCATGTATTCGGACGGCATCCGCTTCAACTGCGGCGCCTCGGACTGGCGCATCAGATACTGGTCGTCCAGCCGCTGCATCAGGAACGGCACCCAGGCGAGGCCGCTCTCCACCCACAGCGTGTTGAGCTTGGGGAAGCGCTCGGGAATGCCGTTGAGGATCCAGTTGGTCATGTGGATCATGTTGCACCACACGAAGCCCAGGCAGTGCATGCCCAGGAACCGGTTCACGGTGGCGAGCGAGGGATCCTGCCAGTGGTAGCCGGCATGGAAGGCGAGCGGCTTGCCGCGCTCCTCGATCATCCGGTAGAGGCGCATGTAATCGTTGTGGTGCACCGGCTTGGTGCGGGTGCTGGTGACGCAGAAGCCGATCACGCTCTTGTGGTCGCCGAATTCCTCGACCGCCCGCTCGGCCTCCTGCGGGGTGTTGAAGGGCAGATAGACGAGGGTCTTAATGCGGTCGTCGCCGGCAAGGATCCGGTCCGCCATCCAGCGATTGTAGGCGCGGCCCAGCCACACCTCCATTTCCGGCTGCGGATGCATGCCCAGGAACAGCATCGGGGTGGGGAACACCACCATGTTGTCGACGCCGAGTGAATCCATGGCGCGGCGCGTGAGCACCACGTCGCGGTGGACGTCGGTGTCCGCGACCTTCTCGCGCTGGTCGTCCTGGTGCGGGATGCGCCCGCCCACCGACTGGTAGCGCAAGCCGAGGTCGCCGTTCAGGCCGTAAGGCGGGCCGCCGATGCGCTCCGACTGGTAGCGCATGGCATTGTCGCGGATCACCGGGTCCTCGATGTACTGGACCACTTCCTTCCACGAGACGGTTTCCACGTGGTGCGCGTCGATGTCGACGACGAACCAGTCCTGCAGGCCGCGCAGGCGCGCGTTGCGCTTGGCGTGGGCGAGCACCTCGCGGGTGTCTGTGTAGACGTCGATCTGCTGGGTGGCCGCATAATTGGGGCCGAACTTGCCTTGGACGTTCATGGGCGGGGCCACCTTAGGAGATGTGTTCGTCGGGGCGGCGGCGATACCAGAGCGCCAGTTCCACCGGACCGAGATGAAGCGCACGCAGCATCTCGGACACTGCCGAGAGCAGTTCGGTGGGCGTCAGCTCGCTGTCGCGCTCGCCGAAGATGGGCGAGAAGGTGCGCTCCTCGCCGTCGGACTTCGCCACGTAGAGCCGCACCGCGGCGGTCAGGATCTGCGCCACCGCCTCGTCGGAGATGCGGGCGGCGGCGCCGGTCTCCACCAGCTCACGGGAGGCGGCGAGCAGCTTGGGCGCCGTGGCGTCGATCCAGGCATAGGGGTCGTTGCGACGGTCGTCTTCAGGCGCGGACATAAATCTCTCCGTCTCGCACGATCAGTTCGGCCTTGCGCAGCCGCACGCGCTCGTTGCCGGGATGCTTGCCGGTTCGGATGCTGAATTCGTAGCCGTGCCAGGGGCAGATGATGTGGTCTTCGCTTTCGTCGTAGGCCTGGGCGCGCACCTGCCCGTCCCCATCGACGGGCTCCAGCACGCGCTTCATGATGCGGCCCTGGCAGACGGGACCGGCCCGGTGGGCGCATCGGTTGTGCCAGGCGTAGAATTCGCCCGCGATCCGAAAGACACCGACTTCGGCCTCACCGCAGAGGACGACCTTCCGGTCCCCGTCCGCATAATCGTCGACCTTTCCTGCGCTGTACTCGTTCATGACGTTTCCACCTGCCAATTCTTATGCTGCATTGCGGCGTCGAGCGCCTTCAGGGGCAATCGCGGCGTACAAAACCTTGCATCATCACAATCTGGATGATTGAACCCGAATTGTAATATGTCTAATATTAGTTTTCTGAAGGCGTGATATCCTGGGTGGATCACGGCATGGACCTGAGGCAGTTCCGGCAGTTCATCGCGGTGGCCGAGGAGCTCAGCTTCCGTCGCGCGGCGGAGCGCCTTCACATGGCCCAGCCACCGTTGACGACCGCGATCCAGCGCATCGAGGAGGAGGTGGGCGCGCCGCTCATCGAGCGCACCAACCGCATCACCTGCCTCACCCAGGCGGGAGAGGTCTTTCTCGAAGAGGCGCGCCGCACGGTGCAGCAGGCCGAGCGCGCCGTGCAGGCGGCGCGCCGCGCCGCCAACGGGCTCAAGGGGTCGCTGCGGGTCAGCTTCGTGCCGAGCGCGGCGCGGGACATCCTGCCGCCGTTCCTGCGCCGCTTCCGCGAGGCCTATCCCGACGTGGAGCTGCAACTGCGCGAGCAGATGACGGCGCAGCAGGTGCGCAGCCTCAACCAGGACGAAGCGGACGTCGGCTTCGTCATTCCCCCGGTCGAAGCCGACCAGGGCCTGACCATCCGGCCACTGACCAAGAGCGAGATGATCGCGGCTTTGCCGGAGGGTCACCGGCTGTGCGGCCTCGGCCAGGTGGCGCTGTCGCAGCTGAAGCAGGAGGCGTGGGTGTGCATCCCCCCGCGCGAAGGGCCGGGCCTGCACCGCAGCATCCGCGAGGCCTGCTCGGCGGCGGGCTTCGCGCCGCTGATCATGCAGGAGGCGCAGCAGATGGACACCATCATCTCGCTGGTGGCCGGCGGCATGGGCGTCGCGCTGGTGACCAAGGCGAGCGCAACCGCGGAGCGCAAGGGGGTGGTGTTCTGCCCGCTGACCGGCAAGGGCGCGCCGGTGACCTACGAACTCGCCCTCGCCTATGGCCGCCGCACGCCGGTCCTCGACGCCTTTCTCGCCCTGAGCGAACTGCACTGGCCGCAGCCCTACACGCGCAGCCCGCCCTGAGCGCCGCGTGGCCCCCTGCCCCGCGGCGCCCGCCGGCGTTCAGACGGCGAGGACCTGGCGGATGCGCGCGGCGCACCACGTCGCTTGCGGCCGCGCTGGCGTCCCGGTCCAGCTTCACGTCGTAGGCGATCTTGGCGGGGCGCAGCAGCACCACGATCCGGTCGCCGATCTGCAGCGCCTCGTTGATGGAATGGGTGATGAACACCGCCGTCTTGCCGTTCTCGCGCACCAGGCGGGCGAATTCCTCGCGCAACCGGTTCGCGGTCATCTCGTCGAGCGCCGAGAACGGCTCGTCGCAGAGCAGGATGTTGGCGTTGGTGGCGAACGCCCGGGCGATCGAGACGCGCTGGCGCATGCCGCCCGAGAGCGCGTGCGGGTAGTCGTTCTCGTGGCCGCCGAGGCCGAGCTTGGTGAGCCAGTGCTGCGCCGTGGCGAACCGCTCGGCCTTCGAGATGCCGAGCATCTCCAGTCCGAGCGCCACGTTCTCGATCGCCGTGCGCCAGGGCAGCAGCCGGTCGTTCTGGAACACGATGGCGATCTTGCCGCGAAACCAGTCGAACTGGCGGAACGGGTCGTGGCCGGACACCACCACCCGCCCCTCGCTCGGCTCCAGCAGGCCGGCGATCATGTTGAACATGGTGGACTTGCCGCAGCCGGTCTTGCCGAGGATCGCCACCAGTTCGCCGGCGCGGATTTCGAGGTTCAGATCGTCCACCGCGCGGAACAGGTCGCCGCTGCCGTGGCGGCCGAACGTCTTGCTGACGTGATCGAACCGGATCTCCACCGGAGCCGCGCCGTCGTCGTGGGGGAAGGAATTGGCGGCGGCGGTCATAGGCTGCGCTCCGAAACGGCCCGATAGCTGAAGAGCAGGGCTTCCAGGAGGGAGATCGCGTTCTGGACCAGCAGGACGAAGAAGACGAGCTGCAGCGTCCAGGCGAGCGCGCCGGCCATGTCGAACAGCTGCTGCTGCTGCAGCAGTTCATAGCCGACGCCGCCGGTGGCGCCCACCAGCTCGGCCACCACGACCACGCGGGACGCGTTGCCGAGATTGACCTTCCAGGCGGTGAAGATGTCCGGAAGGATGGCCGGCACGATCATGGTGCTGAACAGCTTGAAGCGCGTGGGCCGGAAGCTCATCACCATCTCGGTGAGGTCCTTCGACATGGCTCTCAGGGCGCCCAGAATCTGGAAGGTGAAGGCCGGCAGCGTCGTCAGCACCATGATGAAGAAGATGCGGAACTCGATGCCGTGGAACCAGATGATGGCGAACACCACCCAGGACAGCGCCGGGATGCCCTGGAAGAAGGCGAGGATCGGCGACAGGAACCGGTCCACTGCCTGCGAGCGCGCCATCAGCACCGCCAGGAGGGCGCCGATCGCGAATGCCCCCGCAAGTCCCGCAAGGATGCGCCACACCGTGGCGAGCACGTTCGCGAACTGGCTCCAGTGGGTGAATATCTCGATGCAGCGCCAGAACACGTCGACGAGCGAGGGGAACAGATAGGGCGGGAAGAACTGCGCCGCGATCTGCCACAGCGCGATCAGGACCGCGAACGGCGCGGCGATGCGCGCCCCGCCGCTGAGCACGGAGAGGACGGCCAGGGACGATCCCTGTGCCGCCGGCGCGCGCGCGTTCACCGCTTGCCTCCCTCGAAGATGGTCCCCGGCGCGGGCGCGCCGGGCAGGAAGGCGATGCTGCGGCCGGCCTCGTAGACGGCGTTGATTTCCTTCTTGACGTCGGAAGCCCAGACCACGTTCAGCCCGAGCCGGTCGTTGGCGCGGATCAGCTGGGCGAGCGCGGCCTGGTCCTCGGGCGTGCCGCGCGGCGCGATCACCTTGGCGGCCGCGTCGGGATTGGCCTGAACCCAGGCGGCGGCGTCCTTGTAGGCCGCATAGAGCTTGGGAACCAGCGCCTGGTTCTGCGCCACCCAGTCGGCATGGGCCGCCACCCCGAGATAGGGAATGCTGGTGGAATTGGCGAACGCCTTCCAGCTGTCGATGATCTTCAGATCGAGGGTCTGGATCGACGGCTTCTTCGACAGCAACGTGGTGTAGGCCGGCTCCCAGAGCTGCACGGCGCTCGCCCGGTCCGCCAGCGCATAGCCGACGAGGCCCGGGGTCGCGGTGTTGACCACCGAGATCTTGGAGGTGTCGACCCCCTGGCGGCGCGCCAGCCAGTCGAACATCACGAAGTTGGTCGTGCCCTTGGCGGCGGCGAGGTCCTTGCCCTCCAGGTCCTTGAGGGTCTTGACGTCCGGCCGCGAGGTCACCACCCCGCCCCAGAAATCGAACAGGTTGAACAGATAGGTGACCTTCACGCCGCGCAGGTCGGCAAGCCCCACCGTGAGCAGCGCCGCGCTGCCGCCCACCTTGTACTCGCCCGAATTGAACTGGGCGGTGTAGGCGTCCGGCGTGCGCTCGGCGAAGGTCAAGTCGAGGCCGTGCTTCTCGTCGTATTTCTGCGCCTTGATCACCGGCGGCAGGAAGGCGCCCAGCGAGGGGGGCCCGAACACCACGATCGACAGCTTCTCCAGGGTCTGCGCCTGGGCGGTGGGCACCGCTGCCGCCATAACGGCGGCAAGGACGGCGGCGGCTTTGGTGGCGACCACGATCTTCATGGACGTTCCTCCTGAGGTTCTGCTTCTTGTGTGTTATGGGGGGCCTGCCCGGGGCGGCGCGGTGCAGCAGGCCGAGGACGGCGTCGGCGAAGGCGTCGCCCGCCTCCACCGCCGAGAGGTGCGCCCCCTCGACCGCGCAGACGTCGGCCCCGGCAATGGCGGCGGCGATTTCCTCGCCCCGCGCGGGCGGGGTGGACGGATCGTGCAGGCCGACGATCACCCGCGTCGGGCAGGCGATGCCGCCCAGTTCCGCAAGGATGTCTTCGGAGGCGAGCACTTCGCAGCAACTCGCATAGCCTTCGCCGGACAGGGCGCCGATGGTCGCGCCGATCTGTGCGACCCGCTCGGGCCTTGCGGCCCGGAACGCGGGGGTGAACCAGCGCTCCAGGGTCGGCGCCACCAGCGGGGCGAGGCCATCGGCCCGCGCCGCCCGGGCGCGATCGTGCCACATGGCGGCGGGGGGAAAGCTGGCCGCGGTGTTGGCGAGCGCGAGGCCCTCGACCCGCTCCGGCGCGTCATGGCGAGCCGCATGCCGGTGAAGCCGCCGAGCGACAGCCCGCAGATCACCGCGCTCTGGATCTCCAGTGCGTCCATCACCGCCGCGAGGTCCGCTGCCAGCAGCGCCAGGCTGTAGGGGCCGTCGGGCGCATCGGAACGGCCGTGGCCGCGCGTGTCGTAGCGCACCAGACGGGCGTGGGGCGCGAGCCGGGCGGCCACCTCGTCCCACATGCCCATGTCGGCGGCGAGCGAGTTGCTGAACACCACCGTGGGCGCGCCCGCGGTCCCGGCCTCGCTGACGGCGAGGCGCACGCCCGGCTCGACCTCCACGTGCCGCACCTGTGCGATCGACCCCTGCATGTGCCTACTCCGCCGCACCGAGGGCGGCGTCGCCCTCGAATTCCTTGCGCAAGGCCGTGAAGAAGCGGCCGACGAGATGCTTGGAGACGCTGCCGAGAATGCGCTGGCCGACCCCCGCCACGAGGCCGCCCACCTCCCCCGCGCCCTGATAGGCGAGCAGCGAGCCGCCCTCCGCCGGCGTGATCTCGAACCGCGCCGTGCCGGAGCCGTGGCCGAGCGAGCCGGAGCCCGACACGCTGATGTGGCAGGTCTTCGGAGGGGTCTTGTCGCTCAGCGCGATCTCGCCCTCGAACGAGCCGCCGACCGCCGCGACGCGCAGCTGCATCTCCACCTTGTAGGCGTCCGGCCCGGTCTCGGTCATGGTCTTGCAGCCGGGAATGCAGCGCGTGAGCACGGCCGGATCGTTGAGCGCCTGCCACAGGCGCTCGGGATCGGCGGCGATGGTCTCGGAGCCTTCGAGGTCGATCTTCATCCCGGCCTCCTGCTCACAGGCCGAACAGGCGCTGGGCCAGCCCGCCATTGATGGAGGCGCGCTCGGCGTCGGAGAACGAGGTCTCCTCGACGATCCGCAGCGGGGCCAGGTCGCCGATGGGGAACGGCATGTCCGAGCCCATCATGATCCGCTCCGCGCCGACCATGTCGGCGAGGTAGCGCAGCGTGCGCGGGTCCTGGACGATGGTGTCGTAATAGAGCGCGGCCAGCGCGGCGTCGGGATCGCCCAGCGATTTGTCGAGCGCATAGTTCCGGCGCAGCCGGCCGACGATGTAGGGCAGCGCCGCGCCGCCGATGCCGGCGACGATCTTGGCCCTGGAATAGCGCGTCACGTGGCCGGCATAGATCAGGCGCGACAGGGCGATCAGCGTGTCGGTGATGCGCCCCACCGCATTGGCCATGCCGTAATCGTGCACCCGGTCGTCGCCGCTCTCGAACACCGGGTGGATGAACACGGCCGCGCCGAGTTCGTCGGCGGCCTCCCAGAACGGCGTCAGCGTCGGATCGTCGAGCACGCCGCCCTTGCCCTTGGGCTGGGTGCCGATCATGGCGCCGCGGAAGCCGGCGGCGTGGGCCTCGCGCAGCACCTCGGCGGCCAGCCGCCCGTCCTGCCAGGGGCACGCTGGCGAGCGGGATGGAAGCGCGGCTCGGCCTTGGCGGCGGCGGCGACGGTGCGCCGTTGGCGGAGCCGCGACTC
>NZ_JBNFNU010000108.1:0-11685 GCF_057364445.1 Xanthobacter sp. BG11Y11_SDJG | reverse complement strand
GGGTGTGGGGGCGGAGCAGGCGGCTGCGCGGCGCGCGCGTCGGGCGGGAGACCGTGCGCCGCGAAGGCCCGCGTGGCCGCGACAGACGACGCTTCCGGATGCTCCGCTTCCGCGGCGGCGATCCCGGCGGGGCGATGCTCTCCCTCCTGCCCGGTGCGCATCTCGGCGTGTCCGGAGGTTTCCTCGGCAGCGGACATCCGCTCTCCCCTCGATGCGGGCGATGCCGGACGCGCCCGCTTGGTGCGCAATTAAGCGTTCTGAGTCTTGCTTCCAGCTTCCGCCATATTAGCGGGTGAATGTGCCCATATCGAGCCTGACGATCAGCGCCGTTGACCCTGGGGATGAAGCCGCAGCCGTGATTTTTCTTTGCCGACGCGAGATGGCCCCGCGCCAAACCCGGGGATGGCCGGCGTTTGCCGGCCGGGCCTGTGGCGCCGTTCTGGTGATCGCCGCCCTTGCCGGCTGCGCGGCCGACGGGCCGCTCGCCTCCATCACGCCGCCCAATCCCGACGTGCCGAAGGTCGAGGCCGACAACTTCCCCTCCATCGGTACCCAGCCGACCGGCCGGCCGCCGCCGCTCTCCGCCGAGGAGCGCGCCAAGCTCCAGGCCGACCTGGAGGCGCTGGCCAAGGATCGCGAGGCCAAGCTCAAGCGCTCCATCGGTGCCGACAACTGAGCGGCGGCCGGTCAGCCGGGGAACCATCTTTCCCTGCGGAAGCCGCATTCATTGCTTTTTCATTCACCGAACAGTGCTAAAAAGCCCGACTGCCGCGCCGGGAGAAGAGGTTGCGCGGCGACGAACGGCCGCGTGGCGGCCCTGGAGCTAAGACGATGACCACCGACTTCCACCGCATTCGCCGGCTGCCGCCCTACGTGTTCGAGCAAGTGAACCGTGTGAAGGCCGCCGCCCGCAATGCCGGGGTGGACATCATCGACCTCGGCATGGGCAATCCGGACCTGGAAGCGCCGGCGCACGTGATCGAGAAGCTCAAGGAGACCATCGGCAAGCCGCGAACCGACCGCTATTCCGCCTCCAAGGGCATTCCCGGCTTGCGCCGCGCCCAGGCCGGCTATTACGAGCGCCGCTTCGGCGTGAAGCTCAATCCCGACACCCAGATCGTCGCCACGCTGGGCTCGAAGGAAGGCTTCGCCAACATGGCGCAGGCCATCACCGCCCCCGGCGACGTGATTCTGACGCCGAACCCGTCCTATCCGATCCACGCCTTCGGCTTCCTGATGGCCGGCGGCGTGATCCGCTCGGTGCCGGTGGAGCCGGGACCGGAATTCTTCCACGCCATGGAGCGGGCGGTGAAGCATTCCATCCCCAAGCCCATCGCCGTGGTGCTGTGCTATCCCTCGAATCCCACGGCGTGCGTGGCGGATCTCGAATTCTACCGGGACGTGGTGGCGTTCGCGAAGAAGAACGACCTGATCGTGCTCTCCGACCTCGCTTATGCCGAGCTTTACTACGACGACGTGCCGCCGCCCTCCGTGCTGCAGGTGCCGGGCGCCATGGACGTGACGGTGGAATTCACCTCCATGTCCAAGACCTATTCCATGCCCGGCTGGCGCATGGGATTTGCGGTCGGCAACGAGCGCCTCATCGCCGCGCTCTCGCGGGTGAAGTCGTATCTCGACTACGGCGCCTATACGCCGATCCAGGTGGCGGCGGCGGCCGCGCTCAACGGCCCGCAGGAATGCATCGCCGAGATGCGCGAGACCTACAAGAAGCGCCGCGACGCGCTGGTGGACAGCTTCGGCCGCGCCGGCTTCCCCGTGCCGTCCCCACGCGCCTCCATGTTCGCCTGGGCGCCGATCCCCGAGCCGTTCCGGGCCATGGGGTCGGTGGAATTCTCGAAGCTGCTGATCGAGAAGGCCGAGGTGGCGGTGGCGCCGGGCGTCGGCTTCGGCGAGCACGGCGACGATTATGTCCGCATCGCAGTGGTGGAGAACGAGCAGCGCATCCGCCAGGCGGCGCGCAACATCCGCCGCTTCTTCGACCAGGCCGGCACCACGCTGCACAACGTGGTGCCGCTCAGCGCGGCGCGCTGAGCCTTAGCCCGCCGCGGCCCTGAAACGGCGCCGCGGCTGCCCGACGAACAGAGAACCGGTTCGACCATGAGCGACTTGAAAAGTGGGCCTCGCGGGCCTCGGCACCGTCGGGGCGGCGTGCTGCGCATGCTGGCGCGGCAGGAGGCGGAGATCGCCGCCCGCACCGGCCGCCGCATCAAGGTGGTGGCGGTGGCGGCGCGCGACCGCGCCAAGGACCGCGGCGTGGACCTTTCGCAGGTGGCGTGGTTCGACGATCCCGTGGCGCTCGCCCGCGAGGGGCGAGATCGACGTGTTCGTGGAGCTGATGGGGGGCGAGGGCGACCCCGCCAAGGCGGCGGTCGCGCCGCCCTCGATGCCGGCCGCTCGGTGGTCACCGCCAACAAGGCCCTGCTCGCCCGCTGCGGCGTGGATCTGGCGCGCCGCGCCGAGGCGACGGGCGCCGCCCTGCTGTTCGAGGCGGCGGTGGCGGGCGGCATCCCGGTGGTGAAGACCCTGCGCGAGGCCATGGAGGGCAACCGCCTGGTGCGCGTCTCGGGCATCCTCAACGGCACCTGCAACTACATCCTCACCCGCATGGCGGACGAGAAGCTCTCCTTCGGCGTCTGCCTGAGCGAGGCGCAGCGGCTCGGCTATGCGGAGGCGGACCCGACCTTCGACATCGACGGCTTCGACACCGCCCACAAGCTCGCCATTCTCACCTCGCTCGCCTTCGGCACCCGGGTCGATGCCGAGGCGATCTATGTGGAGGGCATCCGCCAGCTCACGCTGGAGGATCTCGAAGCGGCGGACGACCTCGGCTACAAGGTCAAGCTGCTCGGCGTCGCGGTGCGCACGACGCCGGCATCGAGCAGCGGGTGCATCCCACCATGGTGCCGAAGCACTGGCCGCTGGCGCAGGTGTCCGGCGTCACCAACGCGGTGGCGCTCGACGGCGACGCGGTGGACCTGACCCTGGTCCGGCCCCGGCGCGGGGCGATGCCACCGCCTCCGCAGTGGTGGCGGACCTCGCCGAAATGGCGCGCGGCGCCCGCCCGTTCGCCTTCGGCATGCCGGCGGCCCTGCTGCTGCCGGCGGAGCGCGCGCCCATGCAGCGCCACGAGGGCGGCTATTACATCCGCCTCGCGGTGCTGAACCGCCCCGGCACGGCGGCGATCATCGCCGGGCGCATGGCGGACCAGAACATCTCGCTGGAATCCATCGTCCAGCGCCGGCCGGTGGGCCTGAAGGCGGAGCCGGAGACGGCCAACGTAATCCTCATCACCTATGCCACCACGGAGGAGGCGGTGCGCCGCGCCATCGCCGCCATCGAGGCAGAGGGCGTCGTCGCCTCCCTGCCGCAGGTGATCCGCATCGAGAAGGACTGACGCGGCCAAGAAACAGAGCCACACAGCCATGGGAGAACGACCATGAGCATGACGCGCATGCCGGCCACGCTCGACCGCCGCCTCGCTTTGGAGATGGCGCAGATCACCGAGCGCGCCGCCGTGGCCGCCGCCCGCCTGCGCGGCCGGGGCGACGAGCAGGCCGCCGACCTCGCCGCCATGGAGCGCGCCTTCCGCGAGCTGTCGCGCATGCCCATCTCGGGCACGGTGGTGATCGGCGAGGGCGACGAGGGCGAGGTGGAGCACTTCTTCGTCGGCGAGACGCTGGGCGCCGGCGGCGAGGAGGTGGACGTGGCGGTGGACGCCCTCGAAGGCTCCACCTTGTGCGCCAAGAACATGGAAGGCTCGATCTCGGTGCTGGCGCTGGCCGAGCCCGGCTCGCTGCTGAAGGTGCCGCCGGCCTATATGGAGAAGCTCGCCATCGGGCCGGGCTATCCGGACGGCATCGTCTCGCTCACCCAGTCGCCGCAGGACAACATCGCCGCCTTGGCCGAGGCCAAGGGCGTGCCACCCACCGAGATCACCGCCCTGATCCTCGACCGGCCGCGCCATGCGCCGCTGGTGGAGGCGGTGCGCAAGGCCGGCGCCGCCATCAAGCTCATCAGCGACGGCGACGTGGCGGGCGTGATCCACACCACCAACCCGGACGAGAGCGGCATCGACATCTATCTCGGCCTCGGCGGGGCGGCGGAGGGCGTGCTGGCGGCGGCGGCGCTGCGCTGCATCGGCGGCCAGATGCAGGGCCGCCTCGTGCTCGACACCGAGCGCAAGCGCGCGCAGGCCAAGCGCCTCGGCATCCGCGATGCCTCCAAGATCTACCGCCTGGACGACATGGTGCGCGGCGACTGCCTGGTGGCCGCCACCGGCGTCACCGACGGCGCGCTCTTGACCGGCGTGCGCTTCTCCCGCGAGGTGATCTTCACCGACACCGTGGTGATGCGCGCCGCCACCGGCACCGTGCGCCGCATCGCCGCCGAGCACCGGGACTTCTCGAAGTTCGCCTGACCAGCGGTCGCGTCGCGCGCGGCGGCGCGGACGGCGCGCGTGCGGCCCGCGACCTCACATTTCTCCCCTTCTGACGCCGGCCCCCGGCACCCTTGCGTGCCGACGCGCGGTCCGATAATGATACATTATATCTTTTATCGGCCGAGTCTGCTTCGTGCCGGCGGCGCTGCGCGGGCGCGTCGCGGCGCCGCCGTTGCGGGACGACCGGCCCCAAGGGAGCGCAATCCATGCCCCAGGCCCTTCTGCCTGTGACCGTCCTGTCCGGCTTCCTCGGCTCGGGAAAGACCACGCTGCTCAACCACATCCTCGCCAACCGCGAGGGGCTCAAGGTGGCGGTGATCGTCAACGACATGAGCGAGGTGAACATCGACGCCGAGCTGGTGCGCGCGGGCGGGGCCAACCTGTCCCACACGCAGGAAAAGCTGGTGGAGATGACCAATGGCTGCATCTGCTGCACCCTGCGGGACGACCTTCTGAACGAGGTGCGGCGTCTCGCCGAGGACGGGCGGTTCGACTATCTGCTGATTGAATCCACCGGCATCGCCGAGCCGCTGCCCGTGGCCACCACCTTCGATTTCCGCGACGAGGACGGCCATTCGCTCGCCGACATCGCCCGGCTCGACACCATGGTGACCGTGGTGGACGCCGCCAACCTGCTGAACGACTTCAGCTCGCGCGATTTCCTGCGCGATCGCGGCGAGACCGCGGGCGAGGAGGATGCGCGCACGCTGGTCGACCTCCTCACCGACCAGATCGAGTTCGCCGACGTCATCGTGCTCAACAAGGTCTCGGAGGTGGACGCCGATAAGCGCGCGGTGGTGCGCGGGGTGGTGAAGTCGCTCAATCCCGATGCCCGGCTGATCGAGACCGACTATTCCAACGTGCCGCTCAAGGAAGTGCTCGGCACCGGCCGCTTCGACTTCGAGCGCGCCAGCTCCCATCCGCTCTGGTTCAAGGAGCTGAACGGCTTCAAGGACCATGTGCCGGAGACCGAGGAATACGGCGTCACGAGCTTCGTCTACCGCGCGCGCCGGCCGTTCCACCCCGAGCGGTTCAACGCCTTCCTGGCCCGCACCTGGCCCGGCTTGGTGCGGGCCAAGGGCCTGTTCTGGCTCGCCACGCGGCCCCAGCGGGTAGGCGAGATGAGCCTGGCTGGCGCCATCTGCCAGACCGGCACCATCGGCCGCTGGTGGGCGAGCGTGCCGCAGGAGAACTGGCCGACCCAGCCCGACTGGCGTTCCTGGCTGCGCTCCCACTGGGTGCCGGGCTATGGCGACCGGCGGCAGGAGCTGGTGTTCATCGGCATGGGGCTGGACGAGGGCGCCATGCGCGCCGCGCTCGATGCCTGCCTCGTCGGGCCCGCCGATCCGCTGCGCTTCGATGCCGAGAAGCTGAAGCATCTGCCGGACCCGTTCCCGGTGTGGGAGGCGGTGCCCGCCTGAGGCGAAACCGGAACTGGGCAGGGGGCTCAGCGCCCCTTGCGCCCGCCGCGGATGTCGGCATCGAGCAGGATGCCGCGGGTGACGGCGTCGCGGCCGAACTTTTCCTTCAGGCGGTCCATGGCGCCCTCGGCCGCCTTCATGCGGCTGGCGCCGCCGTCCACCAGATCGGCGGGGTCGGCCGCCTCCGCCGGGCCGAGATCGGAAACGCCGACGCCGATCAGACGGAAGCGCGTGCCGTCCGCCTCCTTCGCCAGCAGATCATGGGCGGCGGCATAGATGCGGCCGGCGAGTGCGGTGTGGCTCTCCAGCGTGCGGGCGCGGGTGCGGCTGCGGAAGTCGGCGGTCTTCAGCTTCAGCGTCACGGTGCGGCCCGAGAGCGCGGCCTTCTTCAGCCGCGCGCTCACCTCCTCGGCCAGGCCATAGAGCGCCTGCTCCAGAGGGCGCAGCGCGGCGATGTCGGTGTCGAACGTGGTCTCGGCGGAGACGCTCTTGGCCTCCCGGCTGGGGTCCACCTTGCGCGTGTCGATGCCGAAGGCGAGCCGCGACAGGCGCAGGCCCTCGGCGCCGTAGCGGCGCGCAAGGTCCGTGGGGGCGGCGCGCTGCAGGTCGGCGATGGTGGCAAGCCGTCCTTGGCGAGCTTGGCGCCGAACGCCGCCCCCACCCCCAGATGAAGGTGACCGGACGCGGCGCGAGGAACGCCGCCGCCTCGTCCGCCCCCAGCACCGAGAAGCCGCGCGGCTTGTCGAGGTCGGAGGCGATCTTGGCCAGGAACTTGTTGGGCGCGAGGCCGACCGAGACGGTGATGCCCACCTGCCGCTCCACCTCGAGCGCGAAGCGGGCGAGGGTGAGGGCCGGGCTCGCCCCATGCAGCGCCTGGGTGCCGCCGAGGTCGAGAAAGGCCTCGTCGATGGACAGCGGCTCCACCAGCGGGGTGAGCGCCTGCATCAGCGCGCGCACCTGCCGGCCGGCAATGCGGTATTTCTCCATGTTCGGCTTGAGAATCACCGCCTCGGGACAAAGCGCCTTGGCCTTGAACATGGGCATGGCCGAGCGCACGCCGCTGATGCGGGCGATATAGCAGCAGGTGGAGACCACGCCCCTCTTGCCGCCGCCGATGATCAGCGGCACGTGGGCCAGCGAGGGGTCGTCGCGCTTCTCCACGGCGGCGAAGAAGGCGTCGCAATCCACATGCGCCACCGTGAGGCCATGGATCTCGGCGTGCCGCACGAGGCGCGGGCTGCCGCAGGCGGTGCAGCGCGGGCCGGCCCCGCCTCAGCGAGGCAGTCGCGGCAGAAGCCGGGCGCGCGCTCACGGTTCGCCTCAGGAGCGGCGGACGGTGGCGTCCGGGTCGAAGGGCGGCGCCAGGATGTCGTGGGCGCCCCACCACGTGGCGCGGGTCCAGCTTCTGCTCCTCGGCGAACGCCAGCAGCAGGGCCTCGTCGGCGATCAGGAAAGCGAGCACGCCGGCGCCGAAATCGCGCCGCGCCGCCGCCTGCCGCAGGTTGGCGGGCGAAAGCCCGGTCTCGCCCAGGAACCGCACCAGCCGCTCGCCATCCGCGGCGATGAAGGCGAGCGCCGCGGCGGCCACCTCCTCGGCGGCGGCGCGCTGGGCGATCAGGCCCTTGGGCTGGGGATTCGGCTTGTCCTTGAGTGCCATTTGCTCTTCCGCAAGGAATGGGGTCTAGCTGTCGCCATTCCACCACGTCCGCGCGGCGCTGCGAAGCGGGCAGGCGCGGGGCCGGCAGGGCCGGGGGCGACTCGGGGGCAAGTCAGGGGAACAGGGGCTCCATGGCGAAGACGGTGATGATCGTGGAGGACAACGAGCTGAACATGAAGCTCTTCCACGACCTTCTGGAGGCGCACGGCTACCGCACGGTGGAGACCCGCTCCGGCGTCGAGGCGGTGGAGCTGGCCCGCGCCCACCGGCCGGACCTCATCATCATGGACATTCAGCTGCCGGAGATTTCCGGCCTCGACGTCACGCGCAAGCTGAAGGCGGACCCGGAGCTGCGCGCCATCCCGGTGGTGGCCGTGACCGCCTTCGCCATGAAGGGCGACGAGGAGCGCATCCGCGCCGGCGGCTGCGAGGCCTATCTGTCGAAGCCGATCTCGGTGATGCAGTTCCTGTCCACCGTGCGCCAATATGCGGGCGGGTAGGGCAGCGGGGAGAGGCCGCAGGGACAGGGCGAGGGCGACAGCGGGAGGGCAGCGAATCGCCCGCTTTTCCTGCGGGGCGTATTGCGCTACTGTTAAGATATCTTGAAGGCCAGGGGCGACTTGGCGTGCGCGGGAATGCGGTCCTGCGCTGCGGTGCCGTTCGCTCCGCTGCGCGTCAGGCCCCGCGTCCCTTGTGTCGCGCGTCCGGCGCCGAAAGGCCGAGACAACCCTGCGGAGTGCTCAGGTCCGCCGCATCTCCTGGGTCCGTGGGGTTTGGCCGGTGGGTGAGCGTGTTCGGGAGGCCTCCCCGTTCGCTCCCCACCGGCCAGCCACCCCTTCTCCCATTGCCCCCGAGTGGATTCTTCGGCCGTGAGCCTGGTGCACAACGAGCAGACAAAGCTCACGGCCAACGCCTTGGATCGTGCTTCGACCGCCTGCCTAACCGTGGGTGTGCTCGGTCCAAGCGCAGCGGCGCTTTATGGCCTCGGGAGCGCGGCGGCCGGAGGCTGGATTGGATTCGGTGCTCTGCTTTGGCTCGCAGCAGCGGGTTTGCTACACTATATGGCGAGAAGAACCCTGAGGAGCCTACGATGACGGGTCTCTGGATCTTCGCTTATGTGGTGCTGCCCATGGTGGTCGTGGCGATGGGATATGCCGCCATGCGCCTGAACGAGCACGAGGTCGGCCGGCCCAAGCCCGGCGAGTGAGGGCGCGGCGCCGCCCGTCCGGCGCGCTGTCTCCAACAGAAGAGGGCGCCGCCCGGCGCCCCGTCTCCAAACAGAAAAGGGCGCCCATCGGCGCCCCGTCCCTTGAGAAGGATCACGCTGCGGCGGCGCGTCCGCGCCGCCAGCCGCTCACTTGATCTTGGTCTCGCGGAATTCCACGTGCTTGCGCACCGCCGGGTCGTACTTCTTGAGCACGAGCTTGTCGGTCTTGGTGCGGGAGTTCTTCTTGGTCACGTAGAAGGTGCCCGTGTCCGCGCTGGACAGGAGCTTGATCTTGATGGTTGCAGCCTTGGCCATGTCTTGATCCCTGGGTGCCGCTGTCAGCGCGCGATGTGCCGCGAACGGAATAACGCCGCGAACGGAAAAACGTCGCGAATGTGCCGCGTACGGAAAAGTTCGACGATCGCGCTGCCGGGCAGGCGGCTCGTGGGCGCGGAAACTCGCTCAGGAAGCCGGCAATGTCAAGGCCCGGCAGGCGTCCGGCGCAAGGCGAGGCGGCTTGCCACCATCAGCGCATAGGCGCCGAGCGTGGCGGCGATGACATAGGCGAAGCCGTAGGGGTCGGCGATGTCCATGCCGAGGCCCACCGCCGGCGGCCCGGCGATCAGCCCCACCGAATAGAGCATGACGAAGGCCGCGTTGGCCGCCGCGAGATTCGCGCCGTGGAAGCGTGCGCCGAGATGGGCGAGGCCCACCGTGTAGAGCGAGCCGACCACGCCGGTGGCAAGGAACACGGTGGCGAGGAAATAGGGCCCGTCCACCTGCATCAGCGGCAGCGCCAGCGCGCCGGCGGTGCCCACCAGCGAACAGCCGAGCAGCAGCAGGCGCCGGTCCACCCGGTCGCTGACGAGGCCGAGCGGAATCTGGAAGGCGACGTTGCCGAGCACCGCCACCGTGAGCAGCAGCGAGGCCTGGCTCTCGCCGAGGCCGAGGCGCAGGCCGTAGAGCGGCAGGAAGCTCATCACCGCCGTCTCGATGGCGCCGAACACCAAAGCGGCCAGCAGCGCGGTGGGCGAGCGCCGCAGGAAGGCGAGGACGCCGTGATGGTCGTCGTCGTGGATGCGCGGCGTCATGCCGTTGGCGAGCAGGATCGGGATGGCGCCGGCGAGCAGCACCACGGCCCCCGCCACATAGGGTTCCCACCCGGAGGTGCCGAGCACGCTCAGGATCGCCGGCCCCATGGCCGCGCCGATGGAGAGCGCGGTGGCGTAGATGCCCATGATGAGCCCGCGCCGGTGCGGCGGGGCCACCGCATTGATCCAGAACTCGCTGACCGCGAACAGCACGCACAGCGCCGCGCCGAAGGCGAAGCGCAGCGGGAACCAGAGCGCGAACGATCCCACCGCCTTGAAGGCCAGCAGGCTCACGGCGGTGACCAGGATGGCGAGCGTCAGCAGCATCCGGACGCCGAGCTTGCGCACCAGAAGCGGCACGAACGGCGCGGTGAAGATGGTGGCGACGCCCGCCACGGCCGTGTTCAGGCCAATGAGGGTGCGCGAGATGCCGCGCGATTCCAGCTCCAGCGCCAGCAGCGGGATCGACAGGCTGATGCCGACCCCCACGACCGTGATCGCGGAGATGGCGGCGGTGATGGAGGCGGTGCGGCTCTTCTGGCTCATGGGGGCTTGCGGCCCGGGGGGTGCGTGCATCGGGGAGGGGGCTTGGGACGGGAAACAGGACAAGGCGGACCGCGATTCCGGTGCGCGCGCTACGGGATGTACTCGCGCTGGAACCGGCCGCCGCGCCAGAAGAAGAACGGCACCGGCAGACGCGGCGCGAACCCGGCGGCGATGCGCTGCTCGATCTCGGTCAGGATCGCCCGGGTGATGGCGGGCAGCTCGATCGCCTCGGTCTCGCGGAAGGAGAGCCAGCGCAGCTCCGTCAGCTCCGCGTCGGGGCCGACGATGCCCGGCGTCTGGCCACACACGGCGTCCGCATCGGCGCAGAAGAAGCGGGTGTCGAAGCGCTTCGGCCGGCGCGGCGGGGTGATGGCGCGCGCACATAGGTCAGCGCCTCCATGTTCGGGAACACGCCCTCGCTCTCGAAGGCGCTCCAGTCCGCGGCCGGCGCCTTGGGCGCGCCGGCCTCGCGGGTGCCGAGCAGCAGTCCGGTCTCCTCGTAGAGTTCGCGGATGGCGGGCGGCGGCGGAGCCCGCGCGCCCGCGTCGAGGGTCGGGCGCTGCACGCGCTCCAGCAGCCGGCGCTCGCTCTCCGCGTCGATGGCGCCGTAGGCCGGCATGCGCGCGTCCGCCGGCTCCAGCCGTCCGCCGGGGAAGACGTAGAGGTTGGGCAGAAAGCGGTGGCCGGCATGGCGCCGGCCCATGAGCATGCGCGGCACCTTGCCCTTGCGGTCGAGCAGGATGATGGTGGCGGCGTCCTTCGGCCGGCAATTGGGCCAGTCCATGCGCCGCTCGGCGGCGTTGAGCTTCACCAGAAGCTCCGCCTCGGGCGCGCTTGAGGGCCTGGCCTTCGCCGTCCGCTGCTTCGGAACGAGGCCGGTCATGGCCGCGCCGCAGCCGGAAGCGGGGCGCTCTCGGGGGGAAGCGGCTCGTATTCGTCGCTCGCCGGGTCGAAGCCGTGCATGCGCAGGGCCCATTGCAGGTTCACCAGCATGCCCTTCAGTGGCGGCAGCAAGGCGAGGCACAGGATGAGCGTCAGCGGCAGCCAGAGCGCCATGTGGACGCCGAGCGGCGGGGCATAGAGTTCTTCCACCAGCACCATCAGCGGCACCACCACATGGCCGACGACCATGATGGTGGCATAAGGCGGGGCGTCGTCCGCCCGGTGGTGGTACAGCTCCTCGCCGCACGTCGTGCAAGCGGGCGTGACCTTAGGTAGCGCGGGATCATGCCGCGCGCGCCGCAGGCCGGGGCAGCAGCCCATGGGCGCCGCGCAGCAGCGCCTGCGGCACCGAGCGCGGGGCG
>NZ_JBNFNU010000107.1:0-11937 GCF_057364445.1 Xanthobacter sp. BG11Y11_SDJG | reverse complement strand
CGAACTCCGGCAGGCTGGAGCGCGGCGGCGGCGCGTCATGGCCGGCGTCGTCGTCGGCATCGTCCAGCGGCGGCGGCGCAGGGCGGCGGCCCAACAGGCTTGGCTCCATCCGGCTGCGCGTGTCCGCGGCCGGACGCTCGGAGGCGAACATCTCCTTGGCGAAGGCGCCCACGCCGCCCATGCCGCCCATGGCGATGCGCGGCAGGCGGCGGCCGGGGAACAGGCGCGCCTTCAGCGACAGGAAGGTATGGGTGATGGCGCCGAGGGAGATGGAGGTGCCGTCGTCCGCATCCTCGTCGTCCTCGTGCGCGCCATTGGCGCTGAGCGGCGTGCGCCGGCCGCCGCTGAGGGCGAAGAACAGGCCGGCGAGCGCCAGAGCCAGGCCGGCGGCGGCGATGAGAATGCCGTCCATGGGCTCGCCCCAGCCGCCCCGCAGCACGGCGGCGGCGCGCGGGAACAGATCGCCAATCACCCCGCCGAGGCGGCGGGGGTCGGCCAGGCGCCGAGGCGCGGCATGGCGGAGAGGAAGGCGCAGACGCCGATCACGCCCACGGTCCAGGCGGCGAGCCTCAGCCGCGCCCGGCTGAACGGGCGGTGGGTCAGCATGCGCCAGCCCCACACCAGCAGCGGCGCGACGATGGCGAGGCAGGCGAGGCCGAACAACTGCATCAGCAGGTCGGCCACCACCGCGCCGGGCCGGCCCAGCAGGTTCTTCACCGTGCCGCCGGTGGCGTTGGACAGGCTCGGGTCGCTCGCCGACCAGGTGACGAGGGCCACCAGGGCCAGCGTCCCGGCCGCAAGCAGCCCGGCGCCGATGATCTCCCGGCTGCGGCGGCGCACCGCCTGCTTCAGCCCGTCCGGGATGAAACCGAGGTGCGGCACGTGGAGCGGGTCGGAGCGACCCTCCAGGCGCGAATGCATCACGGCGTCGGCGGCGGGGCGGCGGGCCATGGGGCTCCCTCTTCCTTCAGGCGAGGCTCTTGAGGAGGCGGGCGAGCACCTCCTCGCAGGCGGCGAGATCTTGCACGAGCGCGACGCGGATATAGGCGTCGCAGGGGTTGTTTCCGGCGAGGTCGCGCCGGGCGAGATAGCCGCCGGGCACCACGCGCAGGCCCTCCTCGCGCCAGAGCCTGAGGGCCGCCGCCTCGCCGCCGCCGGCGTCGGTGACGTCGAGCCACAGGAAGAAGCCGCCGCCCGGCCGCTCATAGCCGAAGCGGCCCGCCAGCAGGCGGTCGGCGAGGTCGAACTTGGCCTTGTAGAGATCGCGCGAGGCGTCCACGTGCGCCTCGTCGCCGAGCGCGGCGACGCCCACCGCCTGGAGCGGCTCGGGCACCTGCGGCGCGGCCACCCAGCGGAAGGCGAGGAAAGCCTTCAGGAACTCCGCGTCGCCGGCGATGAAGCCGCAGCGCAGGCCCGGCAGCGAGGAGCGCTTGGAGAGCGAGTTGAAGGCGAGCGCGTTGGAAAAGCTCGCCGCCCGCCACCTCCAGGATCCGGCCGCGTCTCGGCGCCGAGATAGATCTCCGAATAGCATTCGTCGGCGAACAGATAGGCGCCATGGTCCCGGCACAGGCGCAGCAGTTCGGCGAGGTAAGCGGGCGAGGCCAGCGCGCCCTGGGGATTGGCGGGCGAGGCCAGGAACACGGCGATGGTGCGCGCCATCAGCTCCGGCGTCAGCGCCGCGAGGTCGGGCAGCCAGCCGCTGTCCTTGGTGGTGGGCAGGATCACCGCCTCGCAGCCGGCCGCCTCGGCGCCCGCCGCATAGGCGGCATAGAAGGGATTGGGCAGCAGCATCGCCGGACGCCGGCCGCCGAAGTCGCGACGCGCGTCGCAAAGGCGGCGGGCGACGATAGCGGCGGAGAACAGGCCCTCCCGCGAGCCGTTCAGCACCAGCACCTCGCGCTCGGCGTCCACCGGCCGGGGCCAGCGCGTAGCGGCGGCCGAGCCAGCCGGCGGCGGCCTCGCGGAACGCCTTGGTGCCCTCCGCGCGTGGATAGCGGCCGAAGCCGTCGAGGGAATTCGCCAGGACATCGCCCACGAACGACGGCATGGCGTGCTGCGGCTCGCCCACCGCCGCGCTCAGGGGCGGCGCGTCCGGGCGCCACCGGCGCCAGCAGATCGGCGAGGCGGATGAACGGGGAGCGGCGATCCTCGGCGGGCGGCGCCGACGGCGTGGAATCGGACAAGGTCTTCGGCCTCGCTCGTGCCGCTCCCGGTGGCGGATGCGGCACTTTCTGGAGGCTGCATGATGGCGCCGGACGGTTAAGGCGCGGCTAACCGGCCGGCGATCCGCGATGGAGTCCGCGATCGGTCCGCGTCGGCCTCGACAGCCTGCGTGAGGTACGGCATTCTTCCGACGCTAGGGAAACCTCCAGCCGAATCCGGTGCGAAGGCGCGTCGTCGGCCACCTCCGCGCGGGTCGTTTGAAACGATTAAAAGAGCGCTGTCCGCGCCGCTCCGGCGGTGCGGGAACGGGCGTCGGAAGACAATCCGTCCATACCAACATCTCCCGGGAGGAGACATGCATCGGTCCCTGCTTCTGCCGGCGGCGCTGGCGCTCAGCCTCGTGTCCGCCGTCCCCGCTTTTGCCCGCAGCCCGGCGGAGGAGCTCGGCTTCTCCACCCAGGCGCTGGAGCGCATCAAGGCCGCCATGGCGCGCGAGATCGACAAGGGCACGATGCCCGGCGCCGTGACGCTGATCGCCCGCGACGGCGAGATCGTGCACTTCGAGGCGCACGGCTTCCTCGATGCGGCCAAGACCAAGCCCATGCCCAAGGACGCGGTGTTCCGCGCCTTCTCCATGACCAAGCCGTTCGTCGCGGTGGCGGCGATGATGCTGGTGGAGCGCGGCCAGCTCTCCTTGCGCGATCCGGTGGCGACCTACATCCCCGAGATGAAGGCCATGACCGTGCTCGCGGAGAAGACCGACGCTGCCGGCAAGAGCGTGCGCGAGGCGGTGCCGGCGACGCGCACCATGACGGTGCACGATCTGCTGCGGCACACGTCCGGCCTCACCTATTGGGTGAGCGCGCCGTTCCCCGAGTTGAAGGACGCCTATCAGAAGGCGGACCTCGAGAGCCGCGAGGGCGACCTCTCGCCCGAGGAGTTCGTGAAGCGCCTCGCCGCGACGCCGCTCGCCTACGAGCCGGGCACGCGCTTCGAGTACGGGCTGTCCGTGGACGTGCTCGGCGTCGTCGTCGAGCGCATCAGCGGCAAGCGGCTCGACGTGTTCCTGGAGGACGAGCTGTTCAAGCCGCTCGGCATGAAGGACACGCATTTCCAGCTGACCCCGGACCAGACCGCCCGCCTTGCCGACGCGCTCGACAAGGACCCGCAGAAGGTCGACGCCTGGAAGTGGGTGCGCGTCGACCAGGACCCCGGCAAACGCTACCGCCTCGGCGGCGCCGGCACGGTGACCACGGCGCAGGACTATTTCCGCTTCGCGCAGATGATGCTGAACGGCGGCGAATGGGACGGCGTGCGCATCCTCTCCCCGCGCACGGTGGACTTCATGCTGTCCGACCACACGCTCGGGCTCGGCGGCTCCACCGCCGGCACCACCGGGCCGGGCTACGGCTTCGGGCTCGGCTTCGGCATCCGCCGGCAGGAGGGCATGGCGGTGGTGCCCGGCTCGCCGGGCGACGCCATGTGGGCGGGCGCCGGCGGCACCAGCTTCACCATCGATCCGAAGGAGGAGCTGGTGGGCGTGTTCATGGCCGCGGCGCCGACGCCGCGGGTCCACACCCGCATGCTGTTCAAGAACCTGATGTACGGCGCGATGACCGAGTGAGCGGCGCGGCCCCTCCGGCGCTTCGGCTGGCGGAGGGGGCGGGGCCGGGTTTCCAGCCCCGCATGGGGCGGGCGGGGCGTCAGCCCCGACCCGCTTCAGTCCGCCGTGCCGGACAGCACCGCGCGCGCCTGGGCGGCGTCCACATGCATCTGGGCGATGAGCGGCGCGATGCCGTCGAACTTCAGCTCCGGGCGCAGGTAGGCGGCGAGCTCCACCTCCAGCTCGGCGCCGTAGAGATCGCCGGAGAAGTCGAACAGATAGACCTCGAACAGCGGCCGGCCATTGTCGAAGGTGGGCCGGCGGCCGTAGCTCGCCACCCCGTCGAGCCGGCGTGCGCCGTGCCAGGCGCGCACCGCATAGACGCCGAAGGCGAGTTCGGCGCCCTCGGGTAGCTCCAGGTTGGCGGTGGGAAAGCCCAGCTCGCGCCCGCGCTTGTCGCCGTGGATCACCCGTGCGGTGAAGGCGAAGGGCCGCCCCAGCATGTGCGCCGCGTGCCCCACCTGGCCCGCCGCCAGCGCGTTGCGGATGCCGGTGGAGGAGATGGCGTCGCCCTCGTCGCGCATGGGCTCCACCACCGCCACCTTGAAGCCGTGGCGCGCGCCGGCCTCCTTGAGGAAGGCGGGCGAGCCGGCGCGGGCGCGGCCGAAATGGAAGTCGAAGCCCACCGCCACCCCGCTCACGCCGTAGCGGCCGATCAGGATGTCCGTCACGAAGGCCTCCGCCTCCACCGCCGCCAGCCTCGCGTCGAAATCCAGAACCACCGCCCCGTCGAGGCCGGCCTCGGCCAGGCACGCGAGCTTCGCCGGCTCCGGCGTGAGGCGGAAGGGGGCGGTCTTGGGCGAGAAGAAGGCCCGCGGATGCGGCTCGAAGGTCAGCGCCAGCGCCGCCACGCCCTCGTCCCGCGCCATGGCGCGCGCCGCGTCGATGACCGCCCGGTGGCCGCGATGGACGCCGTCGAAATTGCCGATGGCGAGCACCGGGCGGGCGAGGCGCGCCGGCACGGCGTCGGCGTTGCGCAGCACGGTGAACACGTCGGGTGAGGAATTTTGCATGAGCGGCGGGTGCCTCGCATCCTTCGGGACGGGCGGCCGGCCGGCGCCCGGGGAGCGCGTCCTCCGGTCGCCCGATCGGCCCGCCTCACGCGCCCATCGGCGCGTCCTCTAGGCGCAGGCAACGCGGCCCGTCAAGCGCGCCGCTCGGGATGGCGCCCTACCAGGCGAGCCGCGGCATCACGCCGCGCGGGTGCGCATGACCGTCGAACAAGGCGGAGAGCGAGGCTTCGTCGGGCACCGCCCCGTCCACCGCGTTCAGCTCGCCGGCATGGATGCCGCTGGCGATGAACAGGCTGTCGAAGCCGGCATCATTGGCTCCGGCGATGTCGGTGCGCAGCGCATCGCCGATGCCGAGCACCCGCTCCTTCGCCACCGCCGCGCCGCGCAGTTCCGCCGCGCGGGCAAGCGCCGCCTCGTAGATGGGGCGATAGGGCTTGCCGCAATAGACCGCTTCGCCGCCGATCTCCTCATAGGCCTGGGCGATGGCGCCGGCGCAGTAGACCAGCTTGTCGCCGCGTTCCACCACCAGGTCCGGATTGGCGCAGATGAAGGGCAGAGCGCGCGCCTTCATGCGGCCGAGCAGGTCCTTGTAGTCGTCCGGCGTCTCCACCTCGTCGTCCAGCAGGCCGGTGCAGACCGTGATGTCGGCCTCTTCCATGGGCACCTTCACCATGTCGAGCCCGTCGAAGGTGCCGATGTCGCGCTCCGGGCCGAGATGGAACACCTTCACCCCCGGCCGCGCGGCGATCAGCGCCCGCGTCACGTCGCCGGAGGTGACCACGCCGTCATAGGCCGAGCGCGGCACGCCGAGGCGGTCGAGCATCTTCACGATGAAGGGATTGGGCCGCGGCGCGTTGGAGACGAGGAGCACCGTGCGCCCGCCTTCGCGCGCCCGGGTGAGCGCCTCGCCGGCCGCCGCGAAGGCGGTCACGCCGTTGTGCATCACGCCCCAGACATCGCAGAGGATCAGGTCGTAATCGTCCGCGAACACCGACAATCCGGGCACGAGGGGCGGGAACAGGGCGCTCACGGGTTCGGCCATCAGGGTCTCCGTCTGTTGCGGCGCACAGGTAGAACGGGCGCTGCCGATCCACAAGGCCGGGAGCAACAGGAACGCCCCGCGCGCGGCGCAGTTCTATAGGGATTGCATCCGGCGCCGGAGGTCGGCGGCCGGGCAGATCCCAGGGAGCAGCCGATGCCGTTCGAGACCCTCTTCACCGCCACCGCGACCGCCAAGGGCGGGCGGCATGGGCATTCGCAGACTTCGGACGGCTCCGTTTCCGTCGACCTCGGCATGCCGAAGAATGGCGTGCTGGAGCAAGGCAAGACCACGCCGGAACATCTGTTCGCCGCGGGCTATGCGGCCTGCTTCGGCAGCGCCTTGGAGGCGGTGGCGAAGCGCAAGGGCGTGGATACCTCGCAGGGCGAGGTGACGGTCGCGGCGAGCCTCGGCAAGGTGGAGGACGGATTCGCGCTGGCGGTGAAGATCACCGGCAAGATTCCGGGCCAGGACCAGGCGGCGATGCAGGCGCTGCTGGAAGAGGCGCACCAGATGTGCCCCTATTCCAAGGCGACCCGCGGCAATATCGAGGCAACCGTCACGGCGGCCTGAGGCGGCGGGATTTGCGTCAATGGTCCTGCAGACTCCCGCGGAAATCCCCTCTCTTTAAATTCCGCTCACCGGCCGGGCGGCTTGCCGCCCGGATGACCCCCGGGATGTCCTCCCGGATGTCCGCTTACACCGGGCGGCATGCCGTGGGGCGGGCCGCCGCGCGGTGGAGCCGACTGGGCCACGGGCGCGGTCGACTTCGGGTTCGCCACCACGCCCGGCAGACCGGTGACGAGGTCGCGGAAGGCGTCGCCCCGCACCTCGAAATTGGGATACTGGTCGAAGCTGGCGCAGGCGGGCGAGAGCAGCACCACCGGATGCGGCAGGCCTGAGGCCTCCGCGTCCCGTGCCGCCGCCGCCACCGCCTTGTCGAGCGTGCCGACGATCTCGTGCGCCACCGCCCCGCCGAGGGTGCGGGCGAAGTCCTGCGCCGCCTCGCCGATCAGATAGGCCTTGCGCACCCGCCCGAAATGAGGGGCGAGCGGATCGATGCCGCCGGCCTTGGGCTTGCCGCCGGCGATCCAGAAGATGTTCTCGAACGAGAGCAGCGCCCGCTCGGCGGCGTCCGCATTGGTGGCCTTGCTGTCGTTGACGAACAGCACGTCGCCCTTGCGGCCGGCCTCCTCCATGCGGTGGGCAAGGCCGGGGAAGCGCTTCATGGCGACCGCGATCACCTCGGGCGCGAGGCCGAGCGCGCGCACGGCGGCGAACGCCGCCGCGGCATTCTGGGCATTGTGGGCGCCGCGCAGGGAGCCGATGCCGCCCAAGGGCAGGCGGAAGCGCTCGGCGCCGCCTTCCGACACCACCAGGCTCTCGCCGTCGCGCCAGATGCCGTCCGCCAGCGGGCGACGCACCGAGACGCGCACCACGTGCTTGCCGGCACGCTCGGCCCGGTCGGCCATGGCGGCGGAGAAATCGTCGTCCACCCCGACCACGGCGGTGCCGCCGCCCTCGACGCCGGTGATGAGGCGCTCCTTCACCGCGGCGTAGTGCTCCAGCGTGCCGTGGCGGTCGAGATGGTCGGGGGTGATGTTGAGCTGGACGCCCACGGAGGGATCGAGGCTGGGGGAAAGGTCGATCTGGTAGGAGGAGCATTCCACCACATGGACCGCGGGCTTGGGCGGAGCCAGCGAGAGGATGGCGGTGCCGATATTGCCGCCCATCTGCACGTCGCGCCCGGCGGTGCGCAGCAAGTGGGCGATCAGCGCCGTGGTGGTGGACTTGCCGTTGGTGCCGGTGATGGCGATGAAGGGCGAGCGGCGCGCGCTCACCTGCCGCTCGCGGCAGAACAGTTCGATGTCGCCGATCACCTCGACGCCGGCATTGCGCGCGAGCGCCACCGGCCAGTGCGGCGCGGGATGGGTGAGCGGCACGCCGGGCGCCAGAACCAGCGCGGCGACGCCGTTCCAGTCGACGGACCTCAGGTCCTGGACCTCGATGCCCTCCGCCTGCGCCTTGACGCGCGAGCGCTCGGCGTCGTCATAGGCGACGACGCGGGCGCCGCCGGCGATGAGGGCCAAGGCGGTGGGGATGCCGGACCCGCCCAGCCCGAAAAGGGCGACGGTGCGGTCCTTGAACACGGTGACGGGGATCATCGGGCAATCTTCTCTTCGGCAAAGGGACGCGCGGCGCAAAGGCCGCAATTGTCGTCTAGTTCGCCTCAGCGCCGGAGGAAAGCGGCTTCGCGCGTGGCGGGCCTGGGGGGACGGGCGGGTCCGGGGTTCGGCGCGCCGCGACACAGTGCCCTTGGGGGAAATCCCGGCGTTGACTTCCCGTCACATTAAAAACATTGAATGTGGTATCGTTCGCGCGGTGCCGACAGCGCCGTGCAGTCCCGTCGTCACACGTTCTCGTCGTCACACGTTCTCGTTGTCATTCAAGGGAGATCGGCCATGGCCAATGTGGGCGGCATCGACCGCATCCTGCGCTTCATCGTCGGCATCGTGCTGGTGCTGGTGCCCTTCGTCGCCCCGACCGTTCCGGCGCTCGCCGGGCTCGGCAACTGGGCCTGGCTGATCGGCGCCATGGGCCTCGCCATGGTGCTCACCGCCGCCTTCCGCTTCTGCCCGGCCTATCCGCTGCTCGGCATCAACACCTGCGGGAAGTAGCGCGCGGCCTGGCGGGGCGGCCGGCGGCGCCAGTTTGAGTTCCGACGCCGAGCTTGGCGGCAGAACCCTCTCCCGCTTGCGGGGGAGGGAGTGCGGACCGCCCCGCCCGCCCCCTCACCTCAGCTTCAGCGTCGCCAGCCCCGCCAGGGCCAGCACCACGGCGACGATCCAGAAGCGGATCACCACCTGCGGCTCGGTCCAGCCCAGCTGCTCGAAATGGTGGTGGATGGGCGCCATCTTGAACACGCGCTTGCCGGTGAGCTTGAACGAGACCACCTGGACGATCACCGAGACCGCCTCCAGCACGAACAGGCCGCCAATCACCGCCAGGACGATCTCGTGCTTGGTGGCGACGGCGATGGTGCCGAGCAGGCCGCCCAGCGCCAGCGAGCCGGTGTCGCCCATGAAGATCTGCGCCGGCGGCGCGTTGAACCACAGGAAGCCGAGGCCGGCGCCCATCAGCGCGCCGCAGATCACCGCCAGCTCGCCGACGCCGGCCACGTAGTGGATCTGCAGATAGTCCGCGAACACCACGTTGCCCGAGAGATAGGCGATGAAGCCGAACGAGCCGGCGGCGATCATCACCGGCACGATGGCGAGGCCGTCGAGGCCGTCGGTCAGGTTCACCGCATTGCCGGCGGCGACGATCACGAAGGCGCCGAAGATCGCGAAGAACACGCCGAGGTCGAGCAGCAGGTCCTTGAAGAAGGGGAACGCCACCGAGGTGGAGAGCCCGCTCTTGCCGGCATTCATCATCACCACCACCGCGACACCGGCGATCACCGCCTCGATGGCGAGGCGCGTCTTGCCGGACAGGCCGTTGTGGGTCTGCTTCGTGACCTTGAGATAGTCGTCGTAGAAGCCGATGAGCCCGAAGCCGAGCGTCACCATCAGCACCATCCACACATAGGGGTTGGAGAGGTTCGCCCACAAAAGCGTCGCCACCAGCAGCCCGGAGAGGATCATCAGCCCGCCCATGGTGGGCGTGCCCTTCTTGGTGATGAGGTGCGACTGCGGCCCGTCGGTGCGGATCGGCTGGCCCTTGCCCTGCTTCAGGCGCAGGGTCGAGATGATGCCCGGGCCGAACAGGAACACGAACAGCAGCGCCGTGACCACCGCCCCGCCGGTGCGGAAGGTGATGTAGCGGAACACGTTGAAGGCGGTGAATTCCTGGTGCAGCAGGGCCAGCCACTGGAGCATGAAAGGGTCATCCTTCGAGCAAGGCGTCCTCGCCGGAGCGGAAGCGTTCGGTCAGGCTCTTCACCAGCGGGCCCATGCGGCTGCCGTTGGAGCCCTTCACCATCAGCGTGTCGCCGGCGCGGATCGCCGCTGCCACCATGGGTTCGAGATGCGTCGCGTGCACCGCATAGCCGCCCCGCCGCCCGGAGGGAAGCGCCTGCCACAGCGCGTGCATGTGTGGCCCGCAGCAGAACACCTGGTCGATGCGGTCGGCGACGATGGCCTCGGCGAGGCCCGCATGGAGCGCGTCCGCATTGGCGCCGAGCTCCAGCATGTCGCCCAGAACGGCGATGCGGCGGCCGCGCGGCCCTACCGGGGTGCGGCCGAGCACGTCGATGGCGGCGCGCATGGAGGCCGGGTTGGCGTTGTAGCTCTCGTCGATCAGCGTCGCCTCGCCGCCTTTGACCGCCAGCAGGATCGGCACGCCGCGCCCCGGCGGCGGCTTGAGGCGGGCGAGCGCCAGCGCGGCGAGCGCGAGGTCGCGCCGAGCAGCTTCGCGGCGGCGAGCACCGCCAGCATGTTCTGCACGATGTGGCGGCCCGGCATGCCCACCTTGAGGGTGATCGGCGTGCCCATCACGTCCACTACCGCCACCGAGCAGTGGGGCTTGAGCGCCACGTCGGTCAGGCGCACGTCGCGCCGTCCGCGGCGCCGAAGGTGAGGATGCGGCCGACGCCCTTGGCCTTCGCGGATGCCTTGAGGCGCGCGACGTGGGGGTTGTCGAGGTTCAGCACCGCGGTGCCGCCCGGCTCCAGCCCGTCGAAGATCTCCGCCTTGGCGTCGGCGATCTCCTCGACGGAGTTGAACTGGGCGATGTGCACCGGCTCCACGGTGGTGATGATCACCACCTGCGGGCGCACCATGCGCACCAGCGGCGTGATCTCGCCGGGATGGTTCATGCCGATCTCGAACACGCCGTAGCGCGCCTCCGGCGGCAGGCGGGCGAGGGAGAGCGGCACGCCCCAATGGTTGTTGTAGGAGGCAGCGGAGGCGTGGGTCTCCCCGTCCGCCGAAAGCGCGAGGCGCAGCGCCTCTTTGGTGGTGGTCTTGCCCACCGATCCCGTCACCGCGACGATGCCGGCTCGGGAGCGGGCGCGGGCGGCGCGGCCGGTGTCCTCCAGCGCCCGCAGCACGTCCTCGACCACCAGGAGCCGGGCATCGGCGGCGAAGGCGGCGGCCTTCTCTCGGGCCACGACGCAGAGCGCCGCCCCGGCCGCGCGCGCGCCTCCACGTAAGCGTGGCCGTCCGCGTTCTCGCCGGCAATGGCGAAGAAGGCGTCGCCCGGCCTCAGCGAGCGGGTGTCGATGGAGATGCCGGAGACCGGCTGCGCGGCGCCCGCAAGGTGCCCGCCGGTGGCCGCCGCCAGATCCTCGGGCGTGAACAGCAGGCGCGCCGGCGCCTCTTCGTGCGCGATCATGGCCGCGCCACCAGCGGAATTCATGCGCCTGTCTCCTCCAGGGCGGCGCGCACCGCCGCTGCGTCCGAGAACGGATAGGTTCGCTCGCCGATGATTTGGCCGGTTTCGTGGCCCTTGCCCGCCACCACGAGGGCATCCCCACGTTCCAGCATCGCGACGGCGGTGCGGATCGCCGCGCCGCGGTCGCCGATCTCCCGGGCGCCGGGGGCGGCGGCGAGGATTTCGGCCCGGATCGCGGCCGGGGCCTCGGAGCGCGGATTGTCGTCGGTGACGATCACCACGTCCGCCCGCTCGGCGGCGATGGCGCCCATGAGCGGGCGCTTGCCGGCGTCGCGGTCGCCGCCGCAGCCGAACACGCACATAAGCCGGCCTGGGATCGCGGCGCGCAGGTGTCGAGCACGGCGGCGAGCGCCTCCGGCTTGTGGGCATAGTCCACGAAGACGAGGCGCGCCGGATCGTCGCCGATCCGCTCCAGCCGTCCGGGCACGCCGGACAAATGGGCCATGGCGGCGAGGGCGTCGGCGCGCGGCGCGCCGCAGGCGATGGCGAGGCCGGCGGCGAGCAGCGCATTGTCGGCCTGGAAGCGGCCGACCAGGGGCACGCGCACCGTCGGTCCGTCGGCGAAGCGCAGCACCTGGCCGTCGCCGTCGGTCTCGATCGCCGCGACGGCGATCTGCGCCCCCGCCGCCGGATCGCCGATGCCGAGGGTCGCCAGGCCGCGCGTG
>NZ_JBNFNU010000106.1:0-11942 GCF_057364445.1 Xanthobacter sp. BG11Y11_SDJG | reverse complement strand
ACTCGCCGACCGCGCGGCGCCGGTCCGCCTTCTTCCGCGATGCCGCCTACCGCCTCGACGGCGTCGCGCCCGCCCTCGTGGCCGATTTCGCCCGCAATCGCCATGCGCTCGGCGGCGCGCCGGTGCCGCTCTCCTCGGTCCTCGCCGTCTCCTCCGGCCCGAAGCGGGTGTTTGACGCCAACGGCGGGATCGCGACGGTTGCGGCGAACACCCCGGCCTTCCCGTGGCGCAGCGGGAGGCGGCGCCTCCTGATCGAGGGGCCGGCGACCAATCTCCTCGCCTACAGTGATCCGCGCCAGTGGACGCTGGGAGGCTCGGCCACCCTCTCTGACGGCCCGCTCGGGCCTGACGGCGTCACGCCCTGGTGCCGGGTGGAGGACGCGACCGCGTCGCAGGTGAGCAACGTGCGGGCGACCGCTGCCATCGCCGCGGACACCGCCACCTACGTGGCGTCGATCCTGGTGCTGCATGACCCAACGGCGGTGTCCAACGCCCATCTGCGGGTGAGCTACAGTGGCGGCACGGGGCAGGAATTCCGGGTGGCGATCAACCCCATCACGGGGGCCATCGGCGACACCCAGGGCAGCCCCGTTGCTGTCTACCGAACCGGCTACGGGGCGTTCTCGCTGATCGAGCTCGTGACGGCCAACAACGGCACGAACACGCTGGCGACCGTCGCCTACTTCCCGGCCGGATCCTCCAATCCGGCCGATCCTGTACCGGGCGCAGGCTCCCCCTCGGTCGGGTGGGGCTACATCGCGTGGGGCCAATTCGAGGTGGGCACGCGGGCCACCTCGCGCGTCCTGTCCGCCGGGTCGCAAGGGTCGCGTATCGCCGACGTGGTGCAGCTCTCCGCAGGCGCGGCGGCGACGCTTCAAGGTGCGGCGGCCACGCTGGCGTGGCGCGGGCGCGTACTGGTGTCGGCCGTCAACCTGCCGCTGGTCGGCCTGCCCTCCGGCTACGCGCTGCTCCGCGCGTCGGCGAACAGCAACAATATCGTGCTCGACGGGAGCAGCGCTTCGGGGCGGGTGCTGTCCACTGGTGTGACCGTGCCCGGAGAAGTTTCTGCCGCCATCGGGTGGGACGGCACGGGGCGGGCCGGCGCCATCAACGGCGAGGCGGCGGTGTCCGATACGGCCGCACTCGACCGCTCGCGTGCCAGCCTTTGGCTCGGCGGCTATCAGGGCCTCCCCGCCGGCCGCGCGCTGGAGATTGACGAGATCGTGGCGTGGACCGCGCGCGGCTCTGGCGCGGCGCTCACCGGACAGGCGAGGGGGTGGGCATGAGCACGTCGGTTCCCATCACGATCTTCCTGCGCTTTCCCGACCGCGCGGGCGCACAAGCGGCCTTCGCGCTCTACGGCTCCGGCACCGTTGAAGGGCCGGACGGGGAGCCCACGTGGCCGTCCTGCGGCACCTATCAGGGCCACCGCTATGACATCGCCGTGGTGGGCGCGGACGGGACGATCTTCCGCCCGTCCGGCGAGACGGTCGAGACCGATCCCGAGCTTGGCCCCCTGCCAGTGCTGGCACCGGTCGCCGGCTTCCATGTGAACGTGCTGTGGCATGGGCCGGCCGAACTGATCCCGGACTTCGGCGCGGCGCAGGTATTTCCGGTGACGCCGGAATGCGTGTTCGCCTGAGCCGTTCCGGTCTCGGTGAGCCCGGACCCGATCCTTCGGGAAACGAGCGGCCGGCCTCGGGTGCGGGGAAGCCCTCGGCCGGCCGATCGCTCCTGACCGGCATCATTGGTGCCGCCTCCCTTCTAGCCCGGCTTCGGCCCGCGCCGCGTCCCCCATTCGAGGGATGATCTGCGTCCGCGATGCCGTCACGCGCCGGCGCCATGCCCGCGCTTCCGCTCGAGGTCACTTCCATGCGCGACAATTTCAAGCCCGCCCTTGCCGCCGTCCTGGTGCACGAGGGCGGCTATTCCAACCATCCGTCCGACCCCGGCGGCCCCACCATGAAGGGCGTCATCAAGCGGGTCTATGACGACTACCGCCGCTCCAGGGGCGAGAGCGTGCGCGACGTGCGCCAGATCACCGAGGCGGAGCTGCAGGAGATCTATCGCCGCCGCTACTGGGATCTGATCCAGGGCGACAAGCTGCCCGCCGGCCTCGACTACGTGGTGTTCGACGGCGCCGTGAATTCTGGCCCGGCGCAGGCCACCAAGTGGCTGCAGCGGGCGCTCGGCATCCCGGCGGACGGCGTGCTCGGCCCGTCCACGCTCGCGGCCATAGCGCGCGCCGAGGATCACGACGCCATCGTCGCCGGCCTCCAGGCGCGCCGGCTCGCGATGCTGAAGGCGCTGAAGACCTGGCCGGTGTTCGGCAAGGGGGTGGGCCGGCGGGGTGGAGGAGGTGCGCCGGCTCGGCCTCGCTCTGGCGGCCGGCGCGCAGGATCTGCCCATGCCGACCGCGACGGCGAGCGGCAAGGCCTATGCCTCCAGCGCCAAGGCGCCGCCGCCCAAGGCCGTCGGCGATGCGCTCGCCTCCGGCGGCGTCGTCTCCACCGGCATCGGTGTCGCCACGGACGCGCTGGTTCCCGTGGCCGACAAGAGCGCGGCGGCTGCGACCCTCCTCACCGTCCTGATGGTGGCAGGCGCCCTGGTGGCCGTGCTGGGCTACGTCTATCGCGCGTGGGCCAAGGCCAAGGCGGCGGAGATCATGGACGCCCTCGACCTCGAGCCGCCGGATTTCGGAAGCGCGGCCGAGCCGGCCGAGGCGGTGCCGGCATGAGCGCGATCCTCGCTCTGATCTCCGCCAAGTGGGCGGCGGCGCTCGGCCTCGGCTGGGCGCTGCCGGCGGCCGCGGCGGCCGTGAGCCTCGTCGCGACGCTGCTGTGCGGCGGGGACGGGTGGCTCGCGCTTATCGTCTCGGTCGGCGCCGCAGGTTTCGTGGCGCTCTGGTCCGGGCTCGGCCTCAGGCCGGCCCTGGCCTGGCTCGCTGGTGCCGCGGCCCTCGCGATCCACCATTCGGCACCCTGAAGGGCGCCGCACAGCAGAAAGCCAGGGAGAAGGCCAATGCCGACCGTGCCGTCCAGAACGCGGAGCGCGCGCGCGCTGACGCTGATCGCCGCAATTCTGACCCTGAGCGCCTGCGCGACGACGACGGGTTCCGGCGGGACTGACGTGTTCTGCCGCTCGGCGAAGCCAGTGCGGTGGTCCAAGGCGGACACCGACGCCACCATCCGCCAGGCCAAGGCGCACAACGCCGTGGGGCGGAAGCTGTGCGGGTGGTGAGCGCCGGAGCAGGAGGGGCGATGCCGGTCCGTCGAAATGACCGCGCCGCGGGACGCTGACATTGCGGCTGCGCTCTGGCATTCTGCCGCGACCATCGATTTCGCGCTTGTTCTGCAACCAATTGCAACCCGACGCGCTGGAGGGTCCGTGCGCCTGCTCGTCATCGAGGACGATCCCGATCTGAACCGCCAGCTCGTCGAGGCCCTGGCCGATGCGGGCTATGCGGTGGATCGCGCTTTCGACGGCGAGGAAGGCCACTATCTTGGCGAGAGCGAGCCCTATGACGCGGTGGTGCTCGACATCGGCCTCCCGAAGATGGACGGACTCTCGGTGCTGGAGAGCTGGCGCCGCGCCGGCAAGACCATGCCGGTGCTCATGCTCACCGCCCGCGACCGCTGGAGCGACAAGGTGCAGGGCTTCGACGCCGGTGCCGACGACTATGTGGCCAAGCCCTTCCACATGGAGGAGGTGCTGGCGCGGCTCAGGGCGCTGCTGCGCCGCGCCACCGGCCACGCTTCCAGCGAGCTGACCTGCGGGCCGGTGCGGCTCGACACCCGTTCGGGCCGTGTCTCCGTGGCGGGCAATGCGGTCAAGCTCACCTCGCACGAATACCGGCTGCTGTCCTATCTGATGCACCATTCGGGCCGCGTGGTCTCGCGCGCCGAGCTGGTGGAGCACCTCTACGACCAGGATTTCGATCGCGATTCCAATACCATCGAGGTATTCGTCGGGCGCCTGCGCAAGAAGCTCGACTGCGAGGTGATCCAGACCGTGCGCGGCCTCGGCTACCTGCTGGTGGCACCCGATGAGGCGTGAGCCGACGCGGCGTCGTGCCCAAGCGGAGACGCACGCCTGATGACCGACGACGCGAAGCCCGGCTCGCTCGCCGTCCGCCTCATGCTCTCGGCCATCGCCATCATGCTGGTGGTGCTGACCCTAGTGGGGCTCGTGCTTTCCAGCCTCTACCGCAATGCCGCCGAGCGCTCGTTCGACCGGCGGCTCGACATCTATCTGAAGACCATCGTCGCCGAGCTGGCCAATGCGGCGCCAGGCCAGATGCCCCAGCCGCAGGCGATGGCCGACCCGCTGTTCCTGTTCCCCAATTCCGGCTGGTACTGGCAGGTGGCCAAGGCCGGCGGCGGCGCGCAGGATCACCGCACCTCGCCCTCGCTGCCGTCCGGCATGCTGCCGATCCTCTCGGAGATGGGCGTCCAGGCGCCGCCCGGCCGCATGCGCCAGGGCTATGCGGAAGGGCCGCTGGGGGAAACGCTGCGCGTGGTCGAGCGCGATCTCGACCTCGGCAAGGACGAACGCTTCGTGGTCTCGGTGGCGGCGGTGTCGTCCGAGCTGGAGGAGGAGATTTCTGCCTTCAACCTGGTCCTGGTGGGCACGCTGGTGGTGCTCGCCATCGCCTTCCTGGGGGTGGTGCTGATCCAGGTGCGCTACGGCCTGCGGCCGCTCGCGCGCATCTCGCAGGCGCTGGCGGCGGTGCGCTCCGGCAAGACCGAGCGCCTCGACGGCGCCTATCCGGAGGAGATCGCCCCGCTGGTGCGGGAAGTGAACATGCTGGTGGACGCCAACCGCGAGATCGTCGAGCGCGCGCGCACCCATGTGGGCAACCTCGCCCATGCGCTGAAGACGCCCCTTTCCGTGCTCATGAACGAGGCCGGCACGCGGGACGATCCGCTCGCCGTGCTGGTGCGCGATCAGGCCGGGGTGATGCGCGACCAGGTGACACATCATCTGGAGCGGGCCCGCATGGCGGCGCGGGTGTCCGTGGTCGCGGGCCTGTGCGAGGTGACGCCGGTCGTGACCTCGCTCGCCCGCACCATGGAAAAGATCAACCGCGCGCGCGACATCGCCATCGATGTGAAGGTGGTGGACGACGTGCGGTTCCGCGGCGAGCGGCAGGACATTGAGGAGATGGTGGGCAACCTCATCGACAATGCCTGCAAGTGGGCGAGCACGCGGGTCGAGGTGGAGGTCTGCATCGGCCGCGGGCGGACCGCCTCCGACCGGGTGTTCTTCCATGTCATCATCGACGACGACGGGCCGGGCCTTGATCCGGCGCGGCGGGCGGAGGTGGGGCGCCGCGGGCGTCGCCTCGACGAATCAAAGCCCGGCACCGGGCTCGGTCTCTCGATCGTCCAGGAACTCGCCACCCTCTATGGCGGGCGCTTCGACCTCGGCGCCGCCCCCATCGGCGGCCTGCGCTGCGAACTGGTGCTGCCCGCCGCCTGAGGCCGCCGTGTCCCCACCGGCCTTCCTCTCCCCCCTTTCAGAATCGGATCGCGCGCGGGCGCCGCTGCGCTGCGGCCTTCCCTCCGGCCGCGCGAGGCCTTATGAACGAAGGACCGGCGGGCGGGCGGTCTTGCGCCCGCCGCCGCTCCGTTCCACCGAAGGCTCGCTGTTGCGAAGGCGTGTGCGTCCCATGGCCCTGCGTCCGGTTGCCCCGTTCGGTCCGCTTGTCGCGCTGGCGCTCGCGGCGCTCGTCGCCGGCTGCGCCACCACGCCCGGCGGTGGCCTCAGCAGTTCGTCCGCCAACGTGGCGCTGCCCATGGCGCCGGTCATGAGCGGGGCGGTCTCCGGCGGCCTCATCGGCGGCACGGTGGGCAACGGCCTCGCGCCGGCCGACCGCCAGCGCGCCTACGAGGCGGAACTCGCGGCGCTGGAGACCGGCGGCCCCGGCTATCCCATCGGCTGGAAGGGCGAGGACGGCGCGCGCGGCACGGTGATCGCCGGACCGGCTTATGTGCGCCCGGGCTACAAGAGCTGCCGCGACTATTCCCACACCATCTATATCGACAACCGCCCGCAGATCGCCCGCGGTGCCGCCTGCCTCACCGAGGCGGGGGTCTGGACTTCGGTGGTCACGAGCTGAGGCGGAGGGGCGGAGCCGCCTCCCGTGGCGCCCGGCGCCGAGAATTCGCTCGCGCCCCGCGACAGCCTCTGCGGGCATCCTCGACGCGATGAGCTTGAGCGCAGCCAAGTCGTCAGGGCCGGGCTTGTCCCGCCCATCGACGCCCCGCGGCGGGTAGCCGACTTCCGGTCAAGGGCGAGCTGCCAAGGGCCTGCGGCCAATGAATTCGGTCAAAAGGGCGAGCGGGAGCGCGTGGATGCCCGGGACAAGCCCGGGCATGACAGGAGGCGGGGGGCAAAGCCGCCCCTCACGCCGCCTTGTGCTTGCCCATCATTTCCACGAACCGGCTGAACAGATAGTGGCTGTCGCGCGGGCCGGGGCTCGCCTCGGGGTGGTACTGCACCGAGAACACCGGCTTGTCCGAAAGGGCGATGCCGGCGTTGGAGCCGTCGAACAGCGAGACGTGGGTCTCCACCGCATTGGCCGGCAGGCTCGCCCGATCCACGGCGAAGCCGTGGTTCATGGACGTGATCTCCACCTTGCCCGTGGTGAGGTCCTTCACCGGATGATTCGCGCCGTGATGGCCCTGGTGCATCTTCACGGTGCGGCCGCCGACCGCGAGGCCGATCATCTGATGGCCGAGACAGATGCCGAAGGTGGGCACCCCCTTGTCGATCAGCGTGCGGATCACCGGCACCGCATAGTCGCCGGTCGCCGCCGGGTCGCCCGGTCCGTTGGAGAGGAACACGCCATCCGGGTTGAGCGCCAGAATGTCCTCGGCCGGCGTGGTGGCGGGAACCACCGTGACCTTGCATCCGGCGTCCACGAGCAGGCGCAGGATGTTGCGCTTCACGCCGTAGTCGACGGCCACCACATGGAACCGGCCGTCGCCGGCGCGGCCATAGCCCGCGCCCCATGTCCACGGCGTCTCGTCCCAGCCGTAGCGCTGGGGCGCGGTGACGCCGGGCACGAGGTCCATGCCTTCCAGCCCCGGCCACTGGCGCGCCTCGGCCTTCAGCGCCTCGATGTCGAACACACCGTCGGCGCGGTGGGCGATCACCGCATTGGGCATGCCCTTGTCGCGGATCAGCGCCGTCAGCGCGCGGGTGTCGATGCCGGTGATGCCGGGAATGCCGCGCGCCTTCAGCCACTGGTCCAGATGGCGGGTCGCGCGGTAGTTGGACGGCTGGGTCACGTCGGTGCGCAGCACCACGCCGCGCACGCCGGACGAGGCGGCCATGGAGACCGTCTCGATATCCTCTTCGTTGGTCCCCACATTGCCGATGTGCGGGAAGGTGAAGGTGATGATCTGCCCGGCGTAGGAGGGATCGGTGAGGATCTCCTCGTAGCCGGTGATGGCGGTGTTGAAGCACACCTCGCCGGCGAGCTGGCTTTCGGCGCCGATGCCGTGGCCATAGAGCACGGTGCCGTCGGCGAGCACCAGGACAGCGGTCGGGGTGGGCTCCGCCCAGCCGGAATGGACTTGTTCGAGGGTCATGGGACGCTTACATAGTCATCGGCCGCCGCGGGGTCAAAGGGATGTGCAATGGGCGCAGGGCGCCGGATAGCAAGGCATCCCGATCCCGCCCGCGCGGCCCCACGAGCGCGGGAGAGGACGAAAGCGCAGCGCGTGCCGCAGGCGGGCCATCCGAGCCCAGGACCCGCGCGGCCGGGAGGGGCATTCCGCGGGAGGCCCCATCCCCAGACGGTGCTTTCTCCGCACATCCCGATGCCGGCCCGATCCATTCCAATACGACAGAGGTTTCCACGTGCTTCGTGACGACATCAACGCCGCGCTGAAAGAGGCGCTCAAGGCGCAGGACAAGCGGCGCACCTCCACGCTGCGCCTCATCAACGCGGCCCTCAAGGACCGCGACATCGAGCAGCGCGGCCACGGCAAGGACCCCCTGACCGACGACGAACTGCGCGCGCTGCTCGCCAAGATGATCAAGCAGCGCGACGAGAGCGCGCGCATCTATGACGAGGGCGGCCGGCCCGAACTCGCCGCGCAGGAGCGCGAGGAGATCGGCTACATCAAGGCCTTCCTGCCGGCCCAGCTCTCCGAGGCCGAGACCAAGGCCGAGATCGGCAAGGTGATCGCCGAGATCGGCGCCGCCGGCATCAAGGACATGGGCCGCACCATGGCGGTGCTCAAGGAGCGCTTTGCCGGCGCCATCGACTTCGGCAAGGCCTCCCAGTGGGTCAAGGAGCAGCTCACCGCAGGGTGAGCCGCTTCCTGGTCCGCCCCTGGCCCGCCGCCGTCAGCGGCGGCTCCAGATGCTCTTGTCGACGCCTTCGGTAAGATCCGGCATCTCGGCGGCGAGGAACATGGGTTCCTGGCCGGCCTTGCGCTTTGCCAGATAGTCCCGCGTCAGCCGCGTCACCACGCCGGACAGGAGGACGATGGCGATCAGGTTGATCGAGGCCATCAGCCCCATGGAGGCGTCCGCCGCGTTGAACACGGTGGCGACGCTCTGCAGCGAGCCCCATACCACCATGGCGAGCAAGGCGATGCGCAGCACCACGATGCCCGCCGTGTGGCCGTGGCCGAGGAACACCAGCGCGCCTTCGGCATAAGAGTAGTTGCCGATGATCGAGGTGAAGGCGAAGAAGAAGATCGCCACCGCCACGAAGTAGCGCCCGGCCCAGCCGATATGCACCTCCAGCGCCGCCTGGGTGAGCTGGGTGCCGGTGAGGCCGGTATTCTGCTGGAACACGCCCGAGAGCAGGATCAGCAGCGCGGTGGCGGTGCAGATGACGATGGTGTCGATGAACACGCCCAGCGACTGCACGAAGCCCTGGCTCACCGGGTGGTGCGGGTCCGGCGTCGCCACGGCGGCGATGTTGGGGGCGCTGCCCATGCCCGCCTCGTTGGAGAACAGGCCGCGCTTGACGCCGTTGAGCATGGCCGCGGCCACCGAGCCCGCCACGCCCCCCACCGCCGGCTCCAGGCCGAAGGCGCTGCGCACGATCAGCGACAGCATGCCCGGCACCTCGCCGATGTTCGCGATGAGGGCGTAGAGCGCGAGGCCCACATAGCCGGCGGCCATGAACGGCACGACGATCTCCGCGGTGCGGGCGATGGCGGCAATGCCGCCGAAGATGATGACGCCGGAGAGCGCCGCCACGGCGAGCCCGGTGGCGAGCTTGGGCAGGCCGAACGCGCCTTCCATGGCGTCGGCGATGGAATTGGCCTGCACCGCGTTGAACACCAGGCCGAACGACAGGATGAGACAGACCGAGAACAGGGCGCCGGCCCAGGGCGCCTTCAAGCCGGCCGCAATGTAGAAGGCCGGGCCGCCGCGATAGCGTCCCTGGTCGTCTTTCACCTTGTAGAGCTGGGCCAGCGTGCTCTCGGCGAAGGCGGTGGCCATGCCGACGCAGGCCACCATCCACATCCAGAAGATGGCGCCGGGCCCGCCCAGCACCATCGCCACGGCAACGCCGGCGATGTTGCCGGTGCCGACGCGGGAGGCGAGCGATGTGCACAGCGCCTGGAACGGGGTGATGCCGGACTTGTCGGTCTCGTTCGCCCGCAGCACCGAGCGCAGCATCTCGGGGAAGTGGACGATCTGGATGAACTTGAGCCGCAGCGTGAAATAGATGCCGACAGCGAGCAGCCCGTAGATCAGCACGTAGCCCCAGAAGACGGTGTTCAGGAAGTCGATGATCGCGTCCATGGCACCCCAGCCCGGATAGGTTGAAATCACAGGCTAGAGCGCGGCTTACGTCGGGTCCACTGGGAAAGCGGGCGTGCGGGGCCGGGCAGGGCAGGGGCTCAGGCTGTGGATTGCGGGGACGCTTCCGGCGCCTTGCTTAGGCTCGGTCCGTGCCGGAGCGCGCGGCGGCCGCCTCCATGAAGGCGCGCAGAACGGCATTGATGCGCTTCTGGTAGCCGGGGCCGGAGGCCTTGAAGAAAGCGAGCACGTCCTCATCGAGGCGGATGGAGATCGGCGCCTTCTTCGGCGGCACCACCACGGTGGCGGTCCAGCCCTCAAGGTCCAGCAGCCCTTCCCAATCGGGATCGGCGCGCGCGGCCGCCTCGATCTCCTCCTCGGTCATGGCGCGCAGGCGCGCCCAGTCGATATCGGAGGCCACCCTTTCACCGTCCGGGTTCGAATAAGATTCGGTAGCGGCGACGCTCTTCGTCTCGTGCTCTGCGGGCCGAGATGATGCGGACTTTTTCACCCCGCCAGGTGAAGACAACCGAGAAGAAGGCGTCGTTGATTTTAAGGACTGCGACATGCCTTTCTTCTCCATTCCTATCTGAGCGAAAATGCAGGAAGCGTTCGGTTCTCATCATGTCGGTGACATGCTGAAACCCCATGCCGTGCTTCACGCGGTTCTGCTCGTTCTTCGCCTCGTCCCACTCGAAGACGACCGCTCCCCAGTCCATCGCCCCGCCCCCGCCACAGTCGGGGCAGACTAGTCACGCCGCAATGCGGATGCACGCCAGGATTGCGTTCCGGGCGAGCGGTCTCCTGCATTACAGATGTATATACAATCGGCGTTTGTCAATCCCGGCGACCCGGCTCGTGCTAGACTGGTGTCATGCGCTTCCCTCCCTCGTTCCTCGACGAGATTCGTGCCCGCCTCCCGGTGTCGGAGGTGGTGGGCCGGCGCGTGAAGCTGAAGAAGCAGGGGCGCGAGTTCGCCGGCCTCTCGCCGTTCAATGCGGAGAAGACGCCGTCCTTCTTCGTGAACGACCAGAAGGGCTTCTACCACTGCTTCTCGTCCGGCAAGCACGGCGACGTGTTCGACTTCCTGATGGAGACCGAGGGACTGCCGTTCGGCGAGGCGGTGGAGCGGCTCGCCTCCATGGCCGGCCTCCAGGTGCCGCAGGCAAGCCCCGAGGCGGCCGCCCGGGAGGAGCGCCGGCGCTCCCTCCACGAGGTGATGGAGCTTGCCGCCCGCCATTTCGAGGCGACGCTCCAGACCCGCCTGGGCGCCAAGGCGCGGGGCTATCTTGCCGACCGCGGCCTCGGCCCGCTGACCCAGCAGCGCTTCCGCCTGGGCTATGCCAGCGCCGACCGCTTCCACCTGAAGGAGGCGCTGGGCAAGCTCGGCGTCTCCACCGAGGACATGGTTGAGACCGGCCTGCTGATCTCCGGCGACGACATCCCGGTGCCCTACGACCGCTTCCGCGACCGGGTGATGTTCCCCATCACCGACATGAAGGGCCGCGTGGTGGCGTTCGGCGGCCGGGCGCTGGAGAAGGACGTTCCCGCCAAATACCTCAACTCCCCCGAAACCCCGCTCTTCCACAAGGGCTCGCTGCTCTATAACGGCTTTTCCGCCCGCGCCGCCGCCCAGAAGAGCGGCCGCGTCATCGCCGTGGAAGGCTATGTGGATGTGATCGCCATGGTGGAGGCCGGCTTCGGCGCCACCGTCGCCCCGCTCGGCACCGCGCTCACGGAGGAGCAGTTGCAGCTGCTCTGGCGCATGGCCGACGAGCCGGTGCTGCTGTTCGACGGCGACAAGGCCGGCCGCAAGGCCGCCCACCGCGCCATCGACCTGGCGCTGCCGCACCTGAAGGCCGGGCGCAGCCTCTCCTTCGCCACCCTCCCCGAAGGCCAGGACCCGGACGACCTGATCCGCCGTTCCGGCCCTGATGCCATGGCCGACGTTCTGGCCCAGGCGCGACCGCTGGCCGCCGAGCTGTGGGCGCGCGAGAGCGAGCAGGCGGCGCTTGACACGCCCGAGCGCCGCGCCGGGCTGGAGGCGCGCCTCAAGGAGGTGGTGGCGGTCATCGCCGACGAGACCGTGCGCAAGCATTACGCACAGGAGCTTTCGGAGCGGTTCCGCGCGCTGATTCGCGCCTGCCGCGGCGCAGCCCGCCAGG
>NZ_JBNFNU010000105.1:0-11951 GCF_057364445.1 Xanthobacter sp. BG11Y11_SDJG | reverse complement strand
GCGTCGTGGGCCGCGGCGCCCGATGCGCCAGGGCCGCAAGGATCATGGCCAGCCCCGGCGCGGCGCGCGGCGCGCCTCACGTCCCAGCGTCCCGAAAGATGTCCCACGCCGAAGCCCCCGTTGCGCGCGTCGTATGGGGGGCAATCTAGAGCGCGATCGGAGCAAATTGAACCCACCCGCGGGGCCGGGTCGGGTCCATTTTCGGGCCGCGCCGGCCGTGGCCGCCCGCCGCCTTACGCCGCCTTCTGCGCCTCGCGGTCGACGATGGAGACGATGTCCGCCATGATGCGGTTCAGCTCGAAATTCTTCGGCGTATAGACCGCCGCCACGCCGAACCCCTTCAGCTGCGCCTCGTCCTCCGGCGGGATGATGCCGCCCACCACCACCGGCACGTCCGAGAGGCCCTCGGCGCGCAGGCGCTCCATCACGTCGCGCACCAGCGGCACGTGGGAACCGGAGAGGATGGAGAGGCCGATGACGTGGACGCTCTCCTCCAGCGCCGCGTTGACGATCTCGGCCGGGGTCAGGCGGATGCCCTCATAGACCACCTCCATGCCGCAGTCGCGGGCGCGCACGGCGATCTGCTCGGCGCCGTTGGAATGGCCGTCGAGACCCGGCTTGCCCACCAGGAACTTGATGCGCCGGCCGAGCTTCGCGGAGACCGCGTCCACGCTCTCGCGCACCGCGTCGAGGCCCTGGGTGTCGGCGCGCGCCGCGCGGCCGACGCCGGTGGGGGCGCGGTATTCGCCGAACACCTCGCGCAGGCAGCCGCCCCACTCGCCGGTGGTGACGCCCACCTTGGCGCACGCGATGGATGGCTCCATCACGTTGCGCCCCTCCTGGGCCGCGCTCTTGAGCGCGCCAGCGCCGCCGCCACCGCCTTGGGGTCGCGCGCCTCGCGCCAGGCCTTCAGGCGGGCGATCTGCTCCGGCTCCACATGCTCCGGCACGGTGAGGATGGCGCCCTCGCCGGTGGTGAGCGGGGAGGGCTCGGTCTCGGTCCAGCGGTTGACGCCGACCACCACCTGCTCGCCCCGCTCGATTGCCTCCAGGCGCTTGGTGTTGCTCTCCACCAGCGCCTGCTTCATGTACGAATTCTCGATCGCCGCCACCGCGCCGCCCATGCCGTCGATGCGGGCGAGTTCCGCGCGGGCCTCCGCCTTCAGCTCCTCGACCTTCTTCGCAATCTCGGTGGAGCCGTCGAAGATGTCGCCGTATTCGAGCAGGTCGGTCTCATAGGCCACCACCTGCTGCATGCGCAGCGACCATTGCTGGTCGAAGGAGCGCGGCAGGCCGAGCGCCTCGTTCCAGGCGGGCAGCTGCACGGCGCGGGCGCGGGCCTTCTTGGAGAGGGTCACCGCCAGCATCTCGAGGAGAATACGGTAGACGTTGTTCTCCGGCTGCTGCTCGGTGAGGCCGAGCGAATTCACCTGCACGCCGTAGCGGAACAGCTTCTGCTTGGCGTCCGTGATGCCGTAGCGCTCGACGCAGATCTCGTCCCAGAGGTCCACGAAGGCGCGCATCTTGCACATCTCGGTGATGAACCGCAAGCCCGCGTTCACGAAGAAGGAGATGCGCCCCACCACCTCGCCGAACACCGGGCCTTCGGCCTCGCCCGACGCCTTCACTGTGTCGAGGATGGCGACGGCGTTGGCGAGCGCGAAGGCGAGTTCCTGCACCGGCGTCGCCCCAGCCTCCTGCAGATGGTAGGAGCACACGTTCATCGGGTTCCACTTCGGCAGGTGCTCGGTGGTGAAGATGATGGTGTCCTTGGTGAGCCGCATGGAGGGCGCCGGCGGGAACACATAGGTGCCGCGAGAGAGATATTCCTTGATGATGTCGTTCTGGGTGGTGCCCTGGAGCTTGGTGCGGTCGGCGCCCTGCTCGTCGGCGGTGGCGATGTAGAGCGAGAGCAGCCACGCCGCGCAGGCGTTGATGGTCATCGACGTGTTCATCTCGGCGAGCGGGATGCCGTCGAACAGCGTCCGCATGTCGCCGAGATGGGAGATGGGCACGCCCACCTTGCCCACCTCGCCGCGGGCGAGGGGATGGTCGCTGTCGTAGCCGGTCTGGGTCGGCAGATCGAAGGCGACGGAGAGGCCGGTCTGCCCCTTGGCGAGGTTCGAGCGATAGAGTTTGTTGGAATCCGCGGCGGTGGAGTGCCCCGCATAGGTGCGGAAGAGCCAGGGTTTATCGCGGACCACCATTTCCTAATCCCCATGCGTGGCTTTTGGATAATTGGCGCGATTGTGCGTCGCAATGCGGGCTGCGTCGATGGGAAATTTGGAGGGTTCCAGGCCGCCGGCGGCGGTCTGGTGGGGGTTACATCCTTCAGCGCGGACATGCCTGGCCCAAGATGCCCTCGGATCGCATTCACGATTTGCTCCGGCGAGGCATCCCAATCCTTGAAAACCAGATCTCTCGTATTCAAGGCGCCATCGGGCTGTTCAACGATGAAGCGCAGGCGCGACAGGCCAGAGCCTTCAAAGCCCTCGCCCACAGCGCGCACTTGGGTCCAACGGAAATTGAACCCGCGGTGCTGTGCGTTGATCAGTCCATCCTGGTCGATACGTAGAACTTGCCCCGGGCGCATTACTGAAAACACGAAAGAGTACGCGGCCATCGCAGCGAATACGGCGCCGCAAATCCTCAAGCCGATCAAGACGATCGCACTTTGCCCTTGTGCGAACGTTCCTGGTGCAATGGCGGAGACCAGGCCCAGAGCCAGCCCCACGAGGCATTGGAAGCCGAGCCACATTACCGGGCTGAGATCTCGATTGAATATCTCGACGTCGCTGCCCCCGGCCGGGCGGCCGGTCATCGCTTCACCAGCGAGATCACGAACAGCAGGATCACCGCGCCGATGGTGGCCGAGACGATCTGGCCGATGATGCCGCCCACCAGGAACACGTTGCCGAACAGGAAGCCGCCGATCAGGGCGCCGACAATGCCCACGGCGATGTTGCCCACCAGTCCGAAGCCGTAGCCGCGGAACAGCTGCCCCGCCAGGAAGCCGGCGATGGCGCCGACGATGATCATCCACAAAATGCCCATATGTCTCTCCCTCTCCAGCGCCGATCCGGAGCAGCGCGCGGCCCCGCGGCCGCCGCCACCTTAGCTCTCGGCGCGGCGTGCGGAAATAGAAACGCGAGCGCGGCCCTATGGTTCACTGCAACATCGCAAAACCGCGCGAGATCGGCAGAAAGTGGGCTATCGACCTGGAATTATTCTCTGCTACGCTGCACTGCGATATGACATCCAACGTGACCGAATGGTCCGCCAGCGAGAGGACGCGACGCCATGGGCCAGACTGCAACCGCGGGAGCGGATGAGGGGGTGGTGAAGGATCTCTACGAGCTCGGCGAGATTCCGCCGCTCGGCCACGTGCCCTCCCAGATGTACGCCTGGGCCATCCGCCGCGAGCGCCACGGGCCGCCGGAGGAGTCGTTCCAGCTCGAGGTGGTGCCCACCTGGGCGCTGGGCGAGCACGACGTCCTGGTCCTCGTGATGGCGGCGGGCGTGAACTACAACGGCATCTGGGCCGGCCTCGGCCAGCCGATCTCCCCCTTCGACGTGCACAAGGCGCCGTTCCACGTGGCCGGCTCCGACGCCTCCGGCATCGTCTGGGCCGTGGGGCCCAAGGTGAAGCGCTGGAAGGTGGGCGACGAGGTGGTGGTCCACTGCAACCAGGACGACGGGGACGACGAGGAGTGCAACGGCGGCGACCCCATGTTCTCCCCCTCCCAGCGCATCTGGGGCTATGAGACGCCGGACGGCTCGTTCGCCCAGTTCTGCCGGGTTCAGGCGCGCCAGCTGATGCCGCGGCCGAGCCACCTGACCTGGGAGGAGAGCGCCTGCTACACGCTCACCTTGGCCACCGCCTACCGCATGCTGTTCGGCCATCCGCCGCACACCGTGAAGCCGGGCGACTATGTCCTGGTGTGGGGCGCCTCGGGCGGGCTCGGCGTGTTCGGCGTGCAGCTCGCCGCCGCCTCCGGCGCGCACGTGATCGGCGTCATCTCCGACGAGACCAAGCGGGACTACGTGCTCGGCCTCGGCGCCAAGGGCGTGATCAACCGCAAGGACTTCAAGTGCTGGGGCCAGCTGCCCACGGTGAATTCGCCGGAATATGCGGAATGGCTGAAGGAAGCCCGCAAGTTCGGCAAGGCGATCTGGGACATCACCGGCAAGCGCGACGTGGACATCGTGTTCGAGCATCCGGGCGAGCAGACCTTCCCGGTCTCCACTTTGGTGGGCAAGCGCGGCGGCATGATCGTGTTCTGCGCCGGCACCACGGGCTTCAACATCACCTTCGACGCCCGCTACGTCTGGATGCGGCAGAAGCGCATCCAGGGCTCCCACTTCGCCCACCTCAAGCAGGCCTCCGCCGCCAACCAGTTCATCATCGACCGGCGCGTGGACCCGTGCATGTCGGAAGTGTTCCCCTGGGACCGCATCCCCGAGGCCCACACGAAGATGTGGAAGAACCAGCACGCCCCCGGCAACATGGCGGTGCTGGTGAACGCCCCGCGCACCGGCCTGCGCACCCTCGACGACGTGATCGAGGCGGGCCAGAAGGACTGAGGCGGGCGCATCCCGCCGGGTGCTCCGTGCGACCGGAGCACCCGCCGTCCCGTCAGCGGACGATGATGTTCTTGAACTGCCAGGGGTCTTCGAGGTCCAAATCCTCGGGGAAGAGCTTCTGGCGGCCGGTCAGGGGCGTCCAGTCGGTATAGGTGCCGATCATCGGTCCGAGATAGGGCGTCTGCACCTCGAGGCAGCGGCGGAAGTCCATCTCGTCGGCTTCGACGATGCCGGCGTTCGGGTTCTCCAGCGCCCACACCATGCCGGCGAGCACGGCGGAGGTCACCTGCAGACCCGTGGCGTTCTGATAGGGCGCCAGCTCGCGCGTCTCCTCGATGGAGAGCTGGGAGCCGAACCAGTAGGCATTGCGCGCGTGGCCGTAGATCAGCACGCCCAGCTCGTCCATGCCGTCGACGATCTCGTGCTCGTCGAGGATCTTCCAGGTCTCCTGGAAGTGGCCGCCATTGCCGAACATCTCGTGCAGCGACAGCACCGCGTCGTTGCAGGGGTGGTAGGCATAGTGGCAGGTCGGGCGGTAGACCACCTCTGCGCCGTCGCGCACCGTCAGATAGTCGGCGATCGAGATGGCCTCGTTGTGGGTGACGAGGAAGCCGTACTGGGCCTTGGGCGTCGGCGTCCAGGAGCGCACGCGGGTGGCGGCGCCGGGGGACAGCAGATAGATGGCGGCGCCGCAGCCGGTCTCGTGGGTGCGCCCGTCCGGCGGCAGGCTCTTCTCGTGCGTGCCCCAGCCGAGTTCCGCCGGCTGCAGGCCCTCGGAGACGAAGCCCTCCACCGACCAGGTGTTCCAGAACTGGCCCATCACCTTGGGCTCGCGGGCGCGCTGGGTGTCGCGCTCGGCGATGTGGATGCCCTTGACGCCGAGGCCGCGGGCGAGCTGCGCCCACTCCTCGCGGCTGGTGGGCTCGGGCCGGTCGAGGCCGGTGTCGTGGGCGATGTTGAGCAGCGCCTGCTTCACGAACCAGGACACCATGCCCGGATTGGCGCCGCAGGTGGAGACCGCCGTCGGACCGCCGGGATTGCGCCGGCGCGCCGCCAGAAGGCTCTCGCGCAGCGCATAGTTGGTGCGCGCCGCGGTCGGCATCGTCTCGTCGAAATAAAAGCCCTTCCAGGGCTCGATCACGGTGTCGATGTAGAGCACGCCCAGTTCGCGGCACAGCTCCATCACGGCGATGGACGACACGTCCACCGACAGGTTCACGCAGAAGCCGCGGCCGGGGCCGTTGGTGAGCAGCGGGGTGAGCAGGTCGCGGTAGCTCTCCGCCGTCACCTCGGCCTGGATGAAGCGGATGCCGCGGGAATCCAGGAGCTTGCGGTGGTCGGCGACGGGATCGATCACCACCATGCGCTCGCGGTCGAAATCGAAGTGCCGCTCGATCAAGGGCAGGGTGCCCCGGCCGATGGAACCGAATCCGATCATCACGATGGGGCCGTCGATCTTGGCGTGGACCGGCCAGTCGCTCATGGCGCAAAACTCCTCGGGTCAGCACGGGAGAAGGGCCTGCCGGCCCGGAGGGGGGCCGCAGGCGGGCGCACCATGGGAAACTGCGCCCGGCGCGTCAACAAAGGATCGGGAGAAGAGCCGGCAAATCAGGCGGTTTCAATGGCTTTTGGCACCTGAGAGGCGGGTTTGGGCCGCGCCGGCATCTCGTCGATCCGCCACAGAGCGGGGAACAGGCGCACCCATGCGGCGGCGATCAGGATGGTGCCGATGCCGCCGACGAGGCCCGCTCCCACCGGGCCGAGCAGCGCGGCGGTGACGCCGGATTCGAACTCGCCCAATTGGTTCGAGGTGCCGATGAAGAGCGAGTTCACCGCGCTCACCCGCCCGCGCATCTCGTCGGGCGTCGAGAGCTGCACCAGCGAGGAGCGGATGACGACGCTCACATTGTCCGCGGCGCCGAGCACCGCCAGCGCGGCGAGCGACAGCCCGTAGCTGGTGGAGAGCGAGAACACGATGGTGGCGAGCCCGAACACCGCCACCGCGGCGAACATGGACGGCCCCACGGCGCGCACCAGCGGCACCCGCGCGAGCACGAACGCCATGGCCACCGCCCCCGCCGCCGGTGCCGCGCGCAGCACGCCGAGGCCCACGGCGCCCACATGCAGCACGTCGCTGGCGAAGATTGGCAGCAGCGCGGTCGCCCCGCCGAGCAGCACCGCGAACATGTCGAGCGAGATCGAGCCCAGCACCACCTCGCTGCGGCGGATGAAGGCGAGCCCCGAGAGCAGCGTCTCCAGCGAGACCGGCCCGCGCTCAACCCGCGCCGCCCGGTGGCGCACCAGCGCCATGGCGATCGCCGCGACGCCGTAGCAGGCGCCGGCGAGCGCGATGGGCAGGGTGGGGGCGACGGCATAGGCCAGGCCGCCCAAAAGCCGGCCGGCGATGGTGGCGGTCTGGATCGCCGAGGACGACACCGCGAGCGCGCGCGGCAGCAGCTCGCCCGGCACCAGCCCCGGCAGCAGCGCGTTGAGGGTCGGGTGCTCGAACGCGCGGTGGCGCCGATCACGCTCACCGTCGCGAACAGCGCCAGAACCCCCGCCGCGCCGGTGGCGAGCCCTGCGGCGAGCGCAGCCATGGTCGCCGCCGCGAGCGCCTGGCACACCAGGATGATGCGGCGCCGGTCGAAGGTGTCGGCCACCTGCCCCACCACCAGCGTCAGCAGCAGCAGCGGCAGGAACTGGAACAGGCCGACCAGGCCAAGGGCCAGCGCGCTGCGCGTCAGGTCGTAGACCATCCAGCCCACCGCGACCGCGAGCACCTGGAACGCCAGCGAGGAGGCCACCCGGCTGATCCAGAACAGCTTGAAGTCGGGATGGTCGGCAAGGCGCGGGGCGAAAGGCGGCGGGGCGGGCGGGGTCATGGCCTGCGCATACCGCCGCGACGTGGAGCGCGGAAGGCCGAATTGCGCATGGCTCGCGTTTGAGGGCCGCGGTCAGCCGGCTCCCATTCGTCAAGGCGCCGTCATGCCCCGGCTTGTCCGGGGCATCCACCGAGTCGCTTGCTCTTCCCTGGAAAGGTGAGCGCCGGCCTGGCCGCAAAGTGGATCCCCCGCACAAGGCGGGGGATGACGAGCGGATGGAAATCGGCGGCGCGCAAAGACCGCCGGCTGGCCCCGGTCAGCCTCGGCCTCTCAGTCGCTGGCGAGGATGTGGTTGCGCACGATGGGATAGACCTGCCCCGCCCACTTGCGGCCCGAGAACACACCGTAATGGCCGACGCCGGCCTGCATGTGGTGGCGCTTCTTGTGGGGGCGCAGCGCCGAGCAGATGTCCTGCGCCGCCACCGTCTGGCCGATGGAGCAGATGTCGTCGCGCTCGCCCTCCACCGTCAGCAGCGCCGTCTTGCGGATGGCGCGGAAGTCGATGGGGTTGCCGCGATAGGTCAGCTCGCCCTTGGGCAGCCGGTAGTCCTGGAACACGTACTGCACGGTCTGAAGGTAGAAGTCGGCATCGAGGTCGAGCACGGCGAAATATTCGTCGTAGAAGGTCTTGGCCGCCTCGGCCTTCTCCAGGTCGCCTTCGGCGAGGTGGTTGTAGAGGTCGAGGTGGGCTTTGAGGTGCCGCGTCATGTTCATGGAGACGAAGGCGGTGAGCTGCATGAAGCCGGGATAGACCCGGCGCCCCGCGCCCGGAAAGCCCGCCGGCACCTTGGAGATGAGGTTGCGCTCGAACCAGCTCATGGGCTTGGAGGTGGCGAGGTTGTTCACCACCGTGGGATTGATGCGGCAGTCGATGGGGCCGGCCATCAGCGTCATGGAGGCCGGGGTCGCGGGATTGCGGTCCTGCGACATCACGGCGGTCGCCACCAGCGCCTGGACGCAGGGCTGGCACACCGCCAGAAGGTGCGCGCCCGGCCCCAGGTGCTCCAAGAACTTGACGATGTGCTCCACATAATCGTCGAAGGCGAACGGGCCCTCGGAGAGCGGCACGTCGCGGGCATTGTGCCAGTCGGTGATGTAGACGTCGTGGTCGGGCAGCAGCGTCTTCACGGTGTTGACCAGCAGCGTCGCGAAGTGGCCGGAGAGCGGCGCCACCACGAGCACGCGCGGCTGGGCGATCTCCACGTCCTTCCGGAAGCGCAGCAGCGTGCCGAAGGGCAGCACCTTGCTGCGCTCCTCCGTCACCCTCACCTCGCGATTGCCCACCTCCACCGAGCGGATGCCGAAATCCGGCCGGCCGTGGCTGAGCCCGGCGCGCTCGATCATCTCATAGGCGGCGGCCAGGTGCCTCAGCCCCGCATGGGCATAGCCGTTGACGAGCGGTCCGGTGAGCGTCTGCCGGGCAAGGCCCGCCATCAGCCGCACGGGCTCCATGAGATCGGCGCGGGTCTGATAGGCGCGATACATCATGGGTGCCGCGGACACGCCGCGCAGGCGGTCCGCCCGGCGCAGGAGGACGAGAGGGAAAGCTCAGGCATGTTCTTGAAGAACCCTTCTGTTCCGCGCCTTCCGGTGGACCGGCGCCCCCCGCGGACGTCGGAACCTTAAGTTATTGTCGCAGGGTCCTTTCCGATCTTTCCAGGGACCCCGATAGGTAGTAGCTGTTCCAATGATATTGAAACGGCGCGTGATGCAATGCAACACGCAACCGGGGCGCCAAGTCGTCATCGTCCGGTTTTCCGGCGGATTTCTTGGTTCGCCGGGCGCGCAGGGGCGGGTCTGCTTGCCGCATGAGCAGATTGCAGTTTTCGTGCTCATATTTTGAGGCTTGAGGCGGTCCGGCGCAAAGTGGTTCACTCGGGCCGGCAGGCGAAATATCCCAGGGGCGCAAGCCCGAGCGGACAACCCAGGATCGGGACGGAAGGCGCGCGGGACCATGGCAACGCTCACCATCTCCAGCAAGAACTACTCCTCCTGGTCGCTGCGCGGCTGGCTGATGTGCAAGATGGCCGGCCTCGTCTTCGAGGAGGAGCGGGTGCCGGTGGACGATCCGGACGCCAAGGCGGAGCTGCTGCTGCTTTCGCCCTCGTTCCTCGTGCCTCGCCTGGTGCACGAGGGCGTCACCGTTTGGGACACGCTCGCCATCGGCTCCTACCTCAACGAGGTGTTCCCCGAGGCCGGGCTGCTGCCGCCGGACCGGGCGGTGCGCGCACACTGCCTCTCCATCTCGGGCGAGATGCATTCCGGCTTCGCCAACATGCGCTCGGCGCTGCCCATGAACATCAAGGCGCGCTATCCCGGCTTCAAGGTGTGGGCCGGCGCGCAGGCCGACATCGAGCGCATCGTCGCCATCTGGCGCGGCTGCCTCACCGCCCATGGCGGCCCGTTCCTCATGGGGCCGCACCCGACCCTCGCCGACGCCATGTATGCCCCGGTGTGCTCGCGCTTCACCACCTATGACGTGCCGCTCGACGCCGCCTGCGCCGGCTATCGCGACCGCGTCATGGCGCTCGACCACATGCAGGAATGGATCGCCGGCGCGCTGGCGGAGCCGGAGGAGCTGGAAGAGCTGGACGTGGAGTTCTGAGAGCCGCCAGCCCCCGCATCGGCCAGCACGCCAGGCAGCCAGCGGGCTGCGCCGCCGTGCGATGCACAAATTATGTGCGCTCGCAAGCGTAGCGGCGCGGCCGCCGGGGGCGCCGGTCGCGCCGGAATGGACCTACGGTCCGCGCGGCGCTACATGCGGGTGCGGGCGCGGATGGCGGCCGAGAGCGTGCCCTCGTCGAGATAGTCCAGTTCGCCCCCCACCGGCACGCCCTGGGCGAGGCGCGTCACCTTCACCGGCAGGTCGCGCAGCAAATCGGTGACGTAGTGGGCCGTGGTCTGGCCGTCCACCGTCGCCCCGAGGGCCAGGATCACCTCGGAACCGCGCTTTGGTGCACCCGGTCCACCAAGGCGGCGAGGTTCAGGTCTTCCGGCCCGACGCCATCGAGCGGCGAGAGCACGCCGCCCAGCACGTGATAGCGCGCATTCAGCACCCCGGCCCGCTCCAGGGCCCAGAGATCCGACACGTCCGCGACCACCACCAGCACCAGCGGGTCGCGCGTCGGGTCGGTGCAGATGCTGCACGGGTCGCACACGTCCACATTGCCGCAGGTGCGGCATACGACGATCTTGCCGAGCGCGTCCGTGAGCGCGGCAGCAAGCGGCGCCATCAGTCCTTCACGCTTCTTGATGAGGTGGAGCGCCACGCGGCGGGCCGAGCGCGGGCCGAGCCCGGGAAGGCGCGCGAGCAATTGAATGAGGCGTTCGATCTCGGGGCCGGCAACGGCGCGGGGCATGGCAGGTTCCGGACGCGCCGCGGCGCGGTGCTGAGGGGCTCCCCCCGCATGTAGCCTGCCGCTGTCGCTGCGCCAACGGGGGACGGCCCGATCGCGCAACCCGCAGCGCACCGGACGCGGCGGCACCCGCGCCACCAGACCGCGCGCGGCGCGCAGAGGCGCCGTGGCTGCCCCCGGGCCTCCCGCGGTCTTTTCTCGACGTCCCCTCGGAGCAAACGGAAACCGTTTTCTCGGTTTTTTGCCCCACCGTCATCAGGAGACCTGAGCCCTCGTGCGATCAGCGCGCGCTGTTGGCGGATCGGCGCGTGCTCTCGCCGGCCGGCGTCCGGTGTTCCCGGCCAAACGGTTGCGGGTTGCGTAAGATCAATTTCCGGTTCAGCGCGCTACACAGGAAAATTGTTCGGCGAATCAGCCCGTTTTCGCGCGATGTGGGGGTAAGCGCCACTCGCCAATGCGGGATGGGAGAGACATCGATGCCCTGGCGTTGCTGGCGCGGCAAGAGTTCATGGTCGAGCATCAGTTTTGAAAAAAAGATTGGAAAATAGAAAATTTGCCTTAATTGGGGTGCTGTGAAACAATTGTGTTGAATCGTTATCCAACTGCTCGGCCGCCGGCGGAGCAGAGAATGCAGAAAGGGATACCCGTGAGCGAAACGGCCACCATGCCCCAGGCGCCCAGCCATATCGACTTCACCGCGGACATTGTCGCGGCGTATGTCAGCAACAACAGCGTCTCGGCGGCCGAGCTTCCGGCCCTGATCGAGGCGGTGCATCGCGCGCTCGGCCAGCTCGGCACCCCGGCGGCGCAGCCGCTGGAGGAACAGAAGCCGGCGGTTCCGATCAAGAAGTCGGTGACCCCCGAATACATCATCTGCCTGGAGGACGGGAAGAAGTTCAAGTCGCTGAAGCGGCACCTGCGCACCAGCTACGGCATGACGCCGGAAGCCTATCGCGAGAAGTGGGGCCTGCCGAAGGACTATCCCATGGTCGCCCCGGCCTATGCGGCGGCGCGCTCCGAGCTCGCCAAGAACATGGGCCTCGGCCAGAGCCGCAAGAAGGCGCCCGCCCCGGCCAACGAAGCCCGCCCGCCGCCGCGCCGCTGCCGCCGCCTGAGCGGCCGACGCGGCC
>NZ_JBNFNU010000104.1:0-11992 GCF_057364445.1 Xanthobacter sp. BG11Y11_SDJG | reverse complement strand
CGGGGGGAGGGGGCGACGCCGGCCGACGGCGGCCGGACCCATCCCGCCGGCCGCCGCAGAGCCGCCGTCATGCTCCGGATTGGACGGAGCCTCCATCGGACCTCCCCGCATCACGCCCGGCTGCCGCATGGGCCCTCCGGTCAAGCCGGAGGGCGACGGGGGGAGGGCTCCGGCGCGATCGGAGCATCCATGCCTGGCCAACCACCCGCCGCCCCGTCATTCTGCACGCAACCGCAGCGGAGCCGAGCGATGGCGCGGCGCTATTTCGTCTATCTCCTCGCCAGCAAGCCGCGCGGCACGCTCTATGTGGGCGTGACGAACCACCTGACGCGCCGCGTGTTCGAGCACCGGCTCGGCGCCGACCCTGGCTTCACCCGCCGCTACCATGTCCATCGCCTGGTCTGGTTCGAGACCCACGACACGGCACCCGCTGCCATCCAGCGCGAGAAGCGGCTGAAGGCGTGCTGCGGCAGCGGAAGATCGACCTGGTGGAGAAGGACAACCCCGACGGGCGCGACCTCTTCGACGAGATCGCCCTTGGGCGAGCGGGGCGTTGCCCCCCAAAACCGCCGTCATGCTCCGGCTTGACCGGAGCATCCATGCCACCTCCCCGCATCGCGCCCGGCCGCGGCATGGGCCCTCCGGTCAAGCCGGAGGGCGACGGGGGGAGGGGGCAGAGGGGGGGGCGAAGGCGGCGGCGGCTCAAGGAGCAGCGGAACACAGGAAACCCGCACCGCCGTCATGCTCCGACTTGATCGGAGCATCCATGGGCCGCGGATGCAGGCGCAATGGGGGGAATGGAACGGGACGCCGGACGAAGACCCGGGACCGGGCGCGTTGGGGCTTGATCCTTCCGGACCTGACCTAAGTTGGCGCGTGGCTCGACCAGCGCCAACCTCCCATGCGCTATAGGGCAGGGGGAGGGGTGGGTTGCAAGAGGGTGGGCCTTGCAGGCAGGTTGCATCCGAGCAATTATTCCAACCCTGAATCGAACCTGCTTATCAGGGCGGCATTATGGTCAGCGCAATTGGGCTCAGAGTTTATAAGATCGGGGCTCATCCCCGCAGGGATGCTACTCCATTGCCTCTAGTCGATAAAAAGTCAGGTATCGATGTCCCATCTTACATAGCCTCTTTCGTTAATCAGAACAAAACACAAAACAAGAAAGAGTCAGTCGAACGAAGCTGGTACTTCGAAAAGATAGAAGAAACTAAGCCGGGATGCTGCCGAGGATATATACATTATGGAACCTTTGGATTTGAAAGCAATTTTGTTGATGGAAAACAAAAGCCAAAATATAAAGATCGGTGACTGATGTGGAAGAAATACCTCTCTATTTTGAATTTTGGACATCTAGCGACAATCGAACCGCACTTGCAGCCTTCCAATCTTTTCAGGGGCGCTCTTGTATAAATATTTTATTTTCCGATATACAGGAAGACTTTGAAAAGAAAACAAACAACATACTTACGTTTAAAAAATTACTTCCAAGCGACTCGAAGGGGTCTGTATATAATGCAGCTCCTGTCAAAAACATAAAGCTTATAAAGAGAAATGCTGGGAACGATGTTACTGATACATACATAGAGACAGACGGGACGAGCCTTGTCGATTTTGAGATTTCAATATCAGCAAAAAGAAAAAGTAGCCTTGGCGCCCTATCAGATGTCTATTCTCGCTTTAAAAAATCCGACGAGAGTGCGCTTATTTATGATGGCGTTGAATTTTCAGAGGCATATGCCGAAATTCGAGTCGGAAATAAATTGAGAAAGGTTGGATTATTCGGCGCCCACGGCGATGCTGGCGTTATTGACTTAACTGGACAGGTAAAAAGAGGCCTAAATGGGCACCCAACATTTAATTCGATGAAAAATGAGACAAAATCAATTCTAGACTCCATATACAAATCAATTAATGGAGCCAAGAGATGAAAATAAATATATTTATAATATTAGTGATCACATAAATACATTCTATAATTATGGATCAAATACTAGAAGCGTGTTTGATTTTATACTATTTTATGGGCTTCCTACAATATTATCATTTGTCTCTTTTTATTTCTCAATCACAATGAAGTCCGATTATTATAATTTATCGATAACATTTTATGGAATATTTTTGGCACTTCTGCTCAATATACAAGTAGCTATATTTTCCATCTATCAACGCCAATGGAAACACGAAGAAAATGATAGAGATGAAGAGCGGGTGCGCGAAAAACGCGAAATTAAAAGAATCATACTGACTGAACTGAATTCCAATATATCTTATCTGACAGCTTTAAGCTGCATCGCATTGGCAGCATTCTTGGTATTTTACTCTTTAGAAATTAATAATAGTATAACCGCAGCAATTTCAATATTTTTTACAGTCATTTTATTCTAACATTCTTGATGGTGATTAAAAGATCGCATGCGCTTTTTTCGCATGAGTATAAGGTCGATTGATTTTCGGAATCGAACGCTGATCGGTTGTTGGCGCCTTCGATTCTCACCAACATGAACCACGTCCCGATAACCCCCTTTCCACCCACCCTCCAAACCGCTCACCCCCCATCCACCCCATCCACCGCACCCAGCCACCCAACCCCCTGAAATCCCTCACACTCCCCCTCTGGCACGCCCCTTGCCATTGCTCACCCAATCCCCCGGCCTCGACGCCGGCGGGGAGGCCAGCACAAGGGGGGACGCCGGATCATGGCCCTCGAGACGTTCTATGAAGTCATGCGGCGGCAGGGCATCACGCGCCGCTCGTTCCTGAAATACTGTTCGCTCACCGCCGCGGCGCTCGGCCTCGGGCCGGAATTCGCGCCGCAGATCGCCCATGCCATGGAGACCAAGCCGCGCACCCCGGTGCTGTGGCTGCACGGGCTGGAATGCACCTGCTGCTCGGAGAGCTTCATCCGCTCCGCCCATCCTCTGGTGAAGGATGTGGTGCTGTCGATGATCTCGCTCGACTATGACGACACCCTCATGGCCTCCGCCGGCCATCAGGCGGAAGCGATCCTCGACGAGGTGATGGAGAAGTACAAAGGCAACTACATCCTCGCGGTGGAGGGCAACCCGCCGCTGAACGAGGATGGCATGTATTGCATCATCGGCGGCAAGCCGTTCGTCGACCAATTGAAGAAGGTGGCGAAGGACGCCGCCGCCATCATCTCCTGGGGCTCGTGCGCCTCCTATGGCTGCGTGCAGGCGGCGCGACCGAACCCGACGCGCGCCACCCCGGTGCACGAGGTGATCTTCGACAAGCCCATCATCAAGGTGCCGGGCTGCCCGCCCATCGCCGAGGTGATGACCGGCGTCATCACCTACATGCTCACCTTCGGCCAGTTGCCCGCGCTCGACCGCCAGGGCCGGCCGCTGATGTTCTATTCCCAGCGCATCCACGACAAATGCTACCGCCGGCCGCACTTCGACGCCGGCCAGTATGTGGAGCATTTCGACGACGAGGGCGCGCGCAAGGGCTACTGCCTCTACAAGGTCGGCTGCAAGGGCCCCACCACCTACAACGCCTGCTCCACCGTGCGCTGGAACGACGGCGTCTCCTTCCCCATCCAGGCCGGCCACGGCTGCATCGGCTGCTCGGAAGACGGCTTCTGGGACAAGGGCTCCTGGTACGCCCGCCTCGCCGACCTCAAGGGCTCGGGCTTCGGCGTGGAAGCCAATGCCGACCAGGTGGGCCTTGCCGCCGCCGGCGTCGTCGGCGGCGCGGTGGCGGTGCATGCCGCGGTGTCCGCGATCAAGCGCGCGCAACACAAGAACACGGACAACGGCGCCGATAAGGGAGGCGACAAGTGACCATCCAGACGCCGAACGGCTTTTCCCTCGACACCTCCGGCAAGCGCATCGTCGTCGATCCGGTCACCCGCATCGAAGGCCACATGCGCTGCGAGGTGAATGTGGATTCGAACAACGTCATCCGCAACGCGGTCTCCACCGGCACCATGTGGCGCGGGCTGGAAGTGATCCTCAAGGGCCGCGACCCGCGCGACGCCTGGGCGTTCGTGGAACGCATCTGCGGCGTGTGCACCGGCTGCCACGCGCTGACCTCGGTGCGCGCGGTGGAAGACGCGCTCGCCATCAAGATTCCCAACAACGCCTTCCTGATCCGCGAGATCATGGCCAAGGTGCTGCAGTGGCACGACCACGTGGTCCACTTCTACCACCTGCACGCGCTCGACTGGGTGAACCCGGTGAACGCGCTCAAGGCCGACCCGAAGGCCACCAGCGTTCTCCAGCAGTCCATCTCGGCCCACCCCATGTCGTCGCCGGGCTATTTCCGCGACGTGCAGAACAGGCTGAAGAAGTTCGTGGAGAGCGGCCAACTCGGCATCTTCAAGAACGGCTACTGGGACAACCCGGCCTATCTGCTGCCGCCGGAAGCGGACCTCCTGGCGGTGACGCACTATCTGGAGGCGCTCGACTTCCAGAAGGAGATCGTCAAGGTCCACACCATCTTCGGCGGCAAGAACCCGCATCCGAACTATCTGGTGGGCGGCGTGCCCTGCGCCATCAACATGAACGGCGACATGGCCGCCGGCGCCCCGCTCAACATGGAGCGGCTGAACTTCGTGAAGCTGAAGCTCCAGGAGGCGTTCGAGTTCTCCAAGAACGTCTATGTGCCGGACGTGATCGCCATCGCCTCCTTCTACAAGGGCTGGCTCTATGGCGGCGGCATATCCGGCCAGAACGTCATGGACTATGGCGACTACGAAGCCATCCAGGGCCAGAAGAAGACCGACCGCCTGCCGGGCGGCGTCATCCTCAACGGCAAGTGGGACGAGGTGCACCCCATCGACCCGCGCGACCCGGCGCAGGTGCAGGAGTTCGTCGCCCACTCCTGGTACACCTACGGCGAGGGCAAGAACGATGTGGGCCTGCACCCGTGGGACGGCGTGACCGACCCGCAGTACAAGCTCGGCCCCGCCGCAAAGGGCACCCGCACCAATATCGAGGCGGTGGACGAGAACGCCAAGTACAGCTGGATCAAGGCGCCGCGCTGGAAGGGCAATGCGGTGGAGGTGGGTCCGCTCGCCCGCTACATCCTCGCTTACGCCCAGGGCGTCGACTATGTGAAAGGGCAGGTGGACGAGGCGCTCGGCACGTTCAACACGCTCGCCGGCACCAGCCTCACCGCAAAGCAGGCGCTGCCCTCCACCATCGGTCGCACCCTCGCCCGCGCGCTCGAGGCGCATTACTGCGCGGCGATGATGCTGGACGACTTCGACCACCTGATCGCCAACATCAAGGCCGGCGACACCTCGACCGCCAACATGGAGAAGTGGGACCCCGCCACCTGGCCGAAGGAGGCCAAGGGGGTGGGTACGGTGGCGGCGCCGCGCGGCGGCCTCGGCCACTGGATCAAGATCAAGGACGGGCGGATCGAGAACTACCAGTGCGTGGTGCCCACCACCTGGAACGGCGGGCCGCGCGATCCCAAGGGCAATATCGGCGCGTTCGAGGCTTCCCTCATGAACACGCCCATGCAGCGCCCCGAGGAGCCGGTGGAGATCCTGCGCACGCTGCACTCGTTCGACCCATGCCTCGCCTGTTCCACCCATGTGATGTCCCCGGAGGGCGAGGAACTCGCCCGCGTCACCGTGCGCTGAAGGGAGGCGAAGATGACCGACACGTCGCTCTCCGGTGCCGCCCCTCCCGCGCGCTCCAAACCCGGCGCCGATGCCGTGGCGAAGGCCGCGGCAGGCGGACGCAAGCTCACCACCGTCTATGTCTACGAGGCGCCGGTGCGCCTGTGGCACTGGGTGAACGCGCTCTCCATCGTGGTGCTGTGCGTCACCGGCTACTTCATCGGCTCGCCCTTCCCGACGCTCTCGGGCGAGGCGAGCGCGCACTATCTGATGGGCACCATCCGCTTCGTGCACTTCTCGGCCGGCTACATCCTCGCGGTCGCCTTCCTCGGGCGCATCGCCTGGGCCTTCATGGGCAACCAGTGGTCGCGCGAGCTGTTCACCTTCCGCTTCTGGCGCAAGGACTTCTGGCGCGGCTTCTTCACCGAGATCCAGTGGTACGCGTTCCTGAAGCCCCGGCCGCTGAAGTTCGTCGGCCACAACCCGCTGGCCCAGTTCTTCATGTTCTGGGTGATGGTGGTGGGCCTTGCCTTCATGATCGTCACCGGCTTCGCCCTCTATTCGGAGGGCGCCGGGCCGGGCTCGTGGCAGGACGTGATGTTCGGCTGGGTGATCCCGCTGCTCGGCGGCTCCATGCAGGTGCACACGCTGCATCACCTGGGCATGTGGGTGATCATCCTGTTCGTCATCATCCACGTCTACTCGGTGATCCGCGAGGACATCATGTCCCGCCAGTCCATGGTCTCGGCCATGGCCAGCGGCTACCGCGCGTTCAAGGACGACGATCCGGAATGAGCGGCGGGCCGGCCGGGCGTCTGGGCGTCCGGCCGGCCGTTGCCTCAGGCGGCGCGGGGCACGGCGGCGCCGCTGCCCTTGTCGGCGGCGAGGCGCCGGGCGAGCGCCACGAACTCGATCGCCGCGCAGAGCATCAGGCCATAGCCGAACAGCTCCAGGCACTCCTCGCTCATGTCCTTGATGGGGCGCAGATAGTCGTCCTGCATCACGGCCTGCCAGAAGCGGCCCATGCCGAACAGGCGGGAGAACACATAGGTCGTCATCAGCGCGCCGACGAACAGGCCGAACGCGGTGCTCTCGGTGAACGCCCTCTGCTCGGCGAGGAAGGCCGCGCGGTGCCGCCACGTGTAGATGAGGCCCGCCGCGATCACCGGCGTGACGGCGATCTGCCAGCCTTCCTCATGCAGCATGTCGAGCCAGATGTCGTTTTCGCGGATCAGCGAGGCGGCGGTGAAGGTGGCCAGCAGCCAGGCGGAGCGCGTGAGCGCGGAAATCCTGAGCGCGCAGGAAACGAAGATCGCGGTGATGACGAGGAGGGTGACCGACTGGGCGATCTCCACCAGCGAGGTCTCGCCGAACGAGCCGGTGGTCACGGCATCCACATACATGAGCAGGAACAGGAAGGCGGTGATGCCGGCATAGAGTGCGACGCGCAGGATGCCGCGCACGAACGGCTGGTAATCCTCGGGCAATGGGGGGCTCCGGGTTGATTGCGCAGCGGCTCGCCCGCCGCGCCAACGCCCGACACCCCGCCCCCGGAGCCGTCGGCATACTGTCACAATCAGCCAATGCAGGCCATGCCGCGCCGCACGCTTCGGGCGATCCCCGCGCGCGACGACCGCGCCACGCCTTGAAACGCAAGGCCTCGCGGGCTTGTGCCATGCCGCAGCGGGCGCGTCGCCGCGCCCGCATCCCCGTTTGACTGAGGCCCAGGAGAGGCGCCCCTCTTTCGGGCCCCGCAGCCGGCCAGCGACAGGCCGCCCCGTCAGAGCGAGGCGCGCAGCATGGCCTCGTAATCGGCGGGGCTGGCCTCGCGCGGGTTGGTTTTGTGGGTGTGGTCGGCGCGCGCGCGTTCGATGATCTGCGGGACATCTCGGCGCCGATGCCGATGGCGGCGAGGCCCTCCGGCAGGCCGATGCGCCGGTTGAGCGCGCGCACCGCGTCGGCAGCGCCGCCGGGTCGGCGACGCCGATGGCGCCGGCGATGCGCTCCATGCGGTGCTCCGCCTTCACGCTCGGCGCCTCGGCGTTGAACGCTAGCACCACCGGCAGGAGGATGGCGTTGAGCGTGCCGTGATGGGTGCGCGGATCGAGCCCGCCGATGGCGTGGCTGAGGCTGTGGACGCAGCCGAGCCCCTTCTGGAACGCCATCGCCCCCTGCATGGAGGCCGCCAGCATGTGCTTGCGCGCCTCGCGGTTGCTGCCGTCGGTCACCGCTGTCTCGATGTGCGCCCAGCCGCGGGCGAGGCCGTCGAGCGCGATGCCGTCGGCCGGCGGGTTGAAGGCGGAGGCGAGGAAGGTCTCGATGCAGTGCGAAATCGCGTCCATGCCGGTGGCGGCGGTGAGGCGGGGCGGCAAGCCGAGGGTCAGCTCGGGGTCGCAGATGGCGAGCTTCGGCACCAGGTACGGCGAGAGGAAGCCGAGCTTGCGCCCGTCATCGACGATGATGATGGCGCCGCGTCCCACCTCGCTGCCGGTGCCGGCGGTGGTGGGGATGGCGATCAGCGGCGCCACGGCGGGGGTGATGCGCGCGACGCCGCCCTCGATGGCGGTGTAGGGCAGGAGATCCCCGGCGTGCGTGGCGAGCAGGGCGACGCCCTTGGCAAGGTCGATGGGCGAGCCGCCGCCGATGGCGATGATGCCGTCGCAGCCGCCCTCCTTGTAGGCCGCGACACCGGCGCGGACCGCCGCCTCGGTGGGGTTGGGCGGGGTGGCGTCGAACACCTTCAGCGCGGAGGGCTCGGGAAACAGCAGCGCGAGCCGGTCCACGAGGCCCGCCGCGCGCACGCCGGCATCGGTGACGATGAGCGGCCGGGTGATGCCGAGCCGCGCGCATTCCTGCGGCGCCAGCGCCAGCGCGCCGAAATCGAACTGCACGGTGGTGATGTAGTTGATGATCGCCATGGGTACGTTTCCCCTAATCCTGGTCTTGCCGGCGCGCGAGCCGCTGCCGTCGGACGGCGGGCGAGGCGATCGGAGGGATGGCGCCCGCGCGTCCCGCGCCCTGGTACCGGCAGGGATAGCAGCCCCCAATTTTGTATGCAATGCGTCCGCCGCGCCCTAGCTGAGGTCGGGCGCGGGGGGCATGCCCAGCACCGCGAGGCCGTTCAGATAGTGCTGGCTCAGGACCGCCGACAATGCCGCGCCGTCGCGCGCGGCGAGGGCGTCCACCATGGCCTGATGCTCCGCCACGGCGGACTTCCATCGCTCGGGATAGAGCTTCGTCATGGAGCGGGCGCGGTCCACCTGAGGCGCCAGGATGTCCCAGAGTTCGAGCAGCGAGGCATTGCGCGCCGCGCTGACGATAGCGCGATGGATGCGGCGGTTGAGGTCCAGATAATTCGTGAAATCGGTCTCGAAATAGAACGATATCATGCGGTAGTGCATGGCGTGGATCTCGCGCACCTCGGCCTCGCTGGCGCGGGCGCAGGCGAGGCGCCCGCCCAGCGCCTCCAGATGGCCGATGGTCTCCAACAGGTCGCGCGTCTCGTCCAAGTCGATCTCGGTCACGACCGCGCTGCGGTTGGGGGAAAGCCGCACCAGTCCCTCGCTCGCGAGCGTGCGGATCGCCTCGCGCAGAGGCGTGCGGGAAATCCCGAGTTCGGCGCACAGATCCTTTTCCCGCAGCGGCGCACCGGGGGGAAGGCGGCTTGACACGATCATGCCGCGCAGCGCCTCCACGGCAGCGCTGTGCAGCTGGCCGCGCCTTCTGCCACCTGCCGGCGCCTCCGCGCCCGGCGCACTCGCCTCGTCCAACATGCCGCCTCCTCGCTGCGGCCTAGTTAAGCACGGGACCGGCCGCTGGCAACACGGGGCCGGGCGCGCGCCGGCGCGGTTCGGCCTTGACGATCAAAATCTTGTATGCAATCTCGATCGGATGGCGCCGGGCAAAGCCCTTCGGTTTCCCGCCCGGCCATCGCGGAGGACGCCATGATCGCTTCGACAGGCGCAGCCGTGAGCGCAAGGAGTCCGCGATGAGCACCGCCGCATCCGCGCCGTCTGAGGCCCCCGCGGGGCCGCAGCCCCTCCAGCGGCTGCGCGTGCTCGATGTCAGCCAGGTCATGGCCGGCCCGTTCTGCTGCATGCTGCTGGCCGACATGGGCGCCGACGTGATCAAGGTCGAGCCGCCCGAGGTGGGCGACCAGACGCGCCGCGCCATGGGCTTCCGCCTGAAGGGCGCCGACAGCGGCGGCTTCCTCGCCCTCAACCGCAACAAGCGCAGCATCGCCCTCGACCTGAAGACCGACCGCGCGCGAAGCGTTCTACGCGCTGGTGCGCACCGCCGACATCCTGGTGGAGAACAACCGCCCGGGCGTGACCGCGCGACTGAAGATCGACTATCCGACCCTGGCGGCCATCAATCCGCGCCTCGTCTATGCGAGCATTTCCGGCTTCGGCCAGACCGGGCCATGGGCGCAGCGGCCGGGATTCGACCTCATCGCCCAGGCCATGTCGGGGGTCATGAGCGCCACCGGCCTGCCCGGCCTGCCGCCGGTGAAGAACACCGTTCCCATCGCCGATCTCGGCGCCGGCATGTTCGCGGTCTACGCCATCCTGAGCGCGATCATCGGCCGGGACACCACCGGGCGGGGGCAATATATCGACGCCTCGCTCTACGAGACCGCGGCGGCGCTCTCCATCTGGGAGACCGCGGAATATTTCGGCACCGGCCACGTGCCGAGCCCGATCGGCAGCGCCAACCGGATGAGCGCGCCCTATCAGGCGGTGCAGGCGAAGGACGGCTACCTCGTCGTCGGCGCCGCGAACCAGAAGCTCTGGCTGAGCCTGTGCACGGTGATGGAGCGCCCGGACCTCGCCGCGGATCCGCGCTTCGCCACCAATGCCGATCGCCTCGCGAACCGGCCTGCCCTGATTGCCGAGATCGAGCAGGTGTTTGCCGCCCGCACCGCGGAGGAATGGGCGGACGCGCTCCTCTCCGCGGGCGTGCCGGCGGCGCCGATCTACACTTATGCCCAGTCGCTTGCGAGCGAGCAGGCCAAGGCCCGCGATCTGGTGGTGGAGATGGAGCATCCCGTCGAGGGGACGATCAAGCTGCTGGGCTTCCCGGTGAAGCTGAGCCACACGCCGCAGCAGCTGCGGCGTCCGCCGCCGCTGCTGGGGGAGCACACCGGCGAAATCCTCGCCGAGCTCGGAATGTCCGAGCCGCAGGACACGCCGGCTGCAGCGCCGGCGGGAGTGCCGGTGCCATGAGCGCGCCGGCCGCGGACGACCAGGGCTCGGTCCACTACCGGCGCGACGGCGCCCTCGCGCGGGTGGTGTTCGACCGGCCGCACGCCCACAATGCCATGACTTGGACCATGTATGAGCGCCTCGCGGAGATCTGCGCGCAGATCGCTGCCGCGGACGGCATCCGCGCCGTGATGTTCTCGGCCACCGGAGGCAAGGCGTTCATCGCCGGCACCGACATCGCCCAGTTCGCGGACTTCACGGGGGCGGAGGACGGCCTCGCCTACGAGGAGAAGGTGGCGCGCTTCATCGGCGCGGTGGAGCGCCTGCCCATGCCGACGCTGGCGGTGATCGAGGGCTGGTGCGTGGGCGGCGGCCTCGCCATCGCCACCGCCTGCGACCTGCGCATCGCCACCCCCGCATCCCGCTTCGGCATTCCGATCGCGCGCACCCTGGGCAATTGCCTGACGCCCGCGGTCTATGGCCGCCTGATCGCCGAGTTCGGCGTGGGGCGCGTGAAGCGCATGCTGATGTTCGCCGACCTGCTCGACGCCGATGAGGCGCTGACGGCCGGATTCCTCAGTGCCATCGTGCCGCCGGACGAGATCGGCGCGCGCGCAGAGGCGCTTCTGGAGCGTCTCGCCTCCCACGCGCCGGTCACCCTGCGCGTGGGCAAGGAGGCGGTGGCCCGCATCCTCGCCGCGACCACGGCGGAGGGCGAGGACCTGGTGCGCGCCGCCTACGGCAGCGCCGACTTTCAGCACGGCGTGCGTGCCTTCCTCGAGAAGCGCAAGCCGGAATGGAGCGGCCGCTGAGCTGGCCCGGCCGCACGACGCCGGCCGGACCCCGCCACCTCCGGTATCTTCCTATATTGCATACAAAAATGGGCTTATCCGAAGCCTCTTCGGCCTCGCGGCTGGACCATGGCCTCGCGCTGCAGCAGAATTTCCTTGCTCTGCAAAGTGCCGGCCCTGCGGCGCCATCCGGCTCCAGACTGCGGGAAAAGAGGCTTTCCACCCACATTTTGCATGCAAGAATGATAGTCCGTCACAACCGCCCCTTTGAGGACGGGACAAGAATGACAGAGCGGGAGGGTCGCATGGGCCATTCAGACCTCCGGGAGCCCCGCGCGGGTGGCACGGCGGGCATCGCCGGGTGCAAGGCGCACGTTGGCGGCCCGGCCCGCGGTGCGCCTGCG